>LCCS01000013.1 GCA_000998045.1 Parcubacteria group bacterium GW2011_GWD2_42_14 | reverse complement strand
ATTCCTCCTCAACACTCGTCCAAGAAAAGTGCTAGACTGGAAGACACCATACGAAGCATTAGCAAAACTGTTGCATTAAAACGTTGAGACCAAGTAGTAGTAGTTATATAACTACTACTAGTATATTTGTATAAGTGCCCAATACCTCTGTTAGTTTTTTGGCGATGCCTACTCCACAAGATTAGACTTGTTATGAAACTAAGCCCAAGTGTAGATAACACTTCTTTAAATTTGTTAAGCATACGGCGTCGCCTTCAAATGTGCACCCCGCTACGCTGTGGGTTTATAGGGTAACAACACACCCCAGCATAGCTGGTGTTGAGGTAAATTTGAAAGCCGTTGGCATAACCAACGGCTTCAAAGACGAAACTATACGAGTCTACAGTTTGTACAGGTTTGTAAATTTCTCCGTAAGGTATGCAAGGTATGGACCAACGGTAAGCTCACTGCCGGTAGCGAGTCTGTACAACTCATCCGACCTATACCGACATCCATGCTGATGCACGTTTTTCTTGAGCCAGATATTCAACGAAGATAAATCCCCTTCCGCAACATCTCGTTCAAGGGTAGGTACCTGTGCCTCTGCTCCGGCAAAGAGTTGAGCTGCTCCAATGGCGCCCAGGGTGTATGTGGGAAAGTATCCAAACGACCCATCGGTCCAATGAATATCCTGCAAGCAACCCAAAGTATCATTGGGCGGTACGATACCAAGCAAGTCTTTCATCTTTCCGTTCCACACCAGAGGCAAGTCCTTTACTTCGAGACTTCCGTCCATAAGAGCTTTTTCGATCTCATACCTGAGGATGATATGCATAGTATAGGTAAGTTCATCCGCTTCGACACGAATGAATCCCGGCTCTACCAGATTTACCACATGATAGAACTGTTCTGCGGTTACACCATTGAGCGCCGGACTAAACATCGCTTGAAGGTACCGGAAGTGACCTCGCCAAAATGGATACGATTTCGCAATGTGACGTTCCATCATCAGTGATTGCGATTCATGAACTCCGAGCGAACGATATGTACCGAGCGGTGTTCCGTAGTGCTCAAGTGGCAGGTTGTGGCAATAGTTCCCGTGCCCAACCTCATGCGCCGTTCCCAGAAGGGCAGACAGCCAACCATTCGTATAGCGGTTGGTAACTCTACCAAACCCGCAGGTCATTGGATGAGTGGATGTATCCAGTCTGCCGTTTTCAAAGTCATATCCCAGAAGAGCAGCAAGCATTTTGTTATATGCAACTTGAAGTTCCATGGGAACTTCTTTGTTCAGCATACTCACGTCTGGTTGGGGGCGATTGGCAATTTCCTGGATGAGCGGAACACAAACGCTACGTATCGAAGCAAAAAACTTATCGAGTTTTCCCAACGTCATACCCGGCTCATATTCCTGCAAGAGTACTTCATACGGCCTTCGACGTGGGTCGATACATCTCGCTTCTTCACACTTCAGCGCAACAAGCTGTTCAAGGTATGGCTGAAATAACGCAAAATCGTTACTCGATCGTGCGTTGCGCCACACCATCTCAGCTTCCGTTGCAAGCTTGGTAATTTGTGCCACAAGCTCCGTCGGTACACCAACCGCGCGTTTGTACATTTCTTTGATTTCACGCACCTGTGCAGCTTCTGCTTCTGAAAGTTTTGCGACATCGATGCTCTGAAGTAATTCACCGATACGTGGAGTGGTAATAAGTCCGTGATGGAGTGCGGACAAAGCACTGCTTTCCCTGCCTCTCACCTCGACAGACTTCGCGCCTCGAGGCATCATCACATGCTGATCCCAGCCTATGCTTTCTATTGAAGAACCAACTTCCCCAGCCTGAGCACAGAGCGCGACCAATTCCTCATACATTTTTCCTGTTCGTTCTGTTTTCATCAGTAACCTCCATTGTTTCGCTCATCTCATGTTGCTACACTGCGCAACATACAAAACGTCTACTGTCCTGTTTCTACGTATAATTACATAAAAAGTACTGTAATTTTGTGGGCAATAGTATCACTTATAACAAAGTACGCAAGACACAATACCCGCTTAGGGTTTTGAGTTATTGGGGACGAGTAGTTCTAAGAGGATAAGTACAACTTTTTTGTAGATTTTTTAAGCAAGAATTTTATTCTTTGTCGAGCAACTTTTTTAGTTTCAATAGATGAGATTTAGAATCACGACAGCTACAATGTTTGGCATGCCCTGTGTGCCACAGTATCCTCTCTTTGATGGTTGGATTTTTTGGCATTTTATTTTTTACATGCCATTCTTTGTTGATAGTGTTCATACTTTGTATTTTGTATATAGGCAATTTAAAGCTCATCCAATTTCCTGAAGGCACCCCTTCCAAAGGTGTTTTCAATTAACCTACCGACAGGTAAAATGTTTCCCGTCACTTGCGCCCTCATGAACATGTCAATAATTTCGTCTCTATTTTTAAAGTTGTCTTTGTTTTTTTCATACACTGAATCAATGTATTTAAGCAGTGTTGCAAGTTCATCCTTTCGGCTCGTATCCACCTCTTTCCCATCAACCTCGCGTTGTGCTATTGAATCTTGGAAATCAGATCTCGATCGCAGTATTTCCGTGAAAAATTTTTTTGTTGCATACCCCGTTAATGCTTCATCTACAGTATTAAAAAATGCTTTACTACCGTCTCTTTTTACAACAGAAAAACCAGATCGGTATATTTCTATTTCCCCCTCAGTTGTAACTTGAAGAGCTGTGTACGACGCAAGTATGTGCCAGAGTTCATGGAACGTTAATATTGCTGTTTCAAGATCCTCTCCACGGTCAACAATAAGTTGACCGCCTTTATTATCAGACATACCATTTTCAAAAAAATCATTCGTCATTTCTTTAACCCCATTTTCTTCAAAATAATGAATATGATCAGAGGTTAGTTCAATGAAGTTATTTCTTCCGTAGTGCTTCGTATATGTTTTAATCGAATCTGTTACGAGATTTATAATTTCAAAATCTCGTTCTGTTTTTTCTATTTCAAAGGGTTCGATGAAAAGGGTAGAATTTTCATGAAAAAGTTTTTTTAGAATCTCCGTAGGGTCAGTTATGAATTCACCAAAACACTTTTCACTATCATAAGCGTAAGGATCAAAATCATCCACATCACCAACTATTTTTTCTGCTTGAGGCACTTGAATTTTTTCATTCATTTGAAAAGTATATCAGAATTTAGCAAAAGCATTTTGTAAAAAATTATCACTTGAATACTAGAATTTATGTTCAACCACTATCTCTTGATAGTACTTAATTATAAAATTCACCAGTTCCACACTTTGCTAAATCAAAGTCCTCACAAGGAACAGGATTCCACATCATAGTTTGTTTATTCAATCTGCGAATTTTATAACACTCTCTGTCATCGAAATGTAGTGTGAAGTAACGATAACGTATTCCAACTCCAAAATAGAATTCTTCGATTGGGTTACTAGTGTAATCAGTTGTAAAGTCCGGCGAATCAATACCAAATGAAACACTAGCGTTGTGTATCGGAAATGTTGGGAAAATATCACCAACTGATAAGTCTAATTTAGTATTCTGTATAGTTAACCCACCTGCTTTAAAGTTGATGTAACATAAATCAACCACAGGTTTATCAAGAAGCACAAAGGCGTCGCTACGTATTGTAAACCTACTATCAACTAACGGATTACTTGAATCAACCAAGTTTGTGGGATGAATAAGAGAAAATCGAGGAAACGTGAGGTATACGAGGTATAAAAATACTACGCCAATGAATACAAGTCCGATACATAATTTAAGTACTACGTGTTTGTTTTTACTGTGAACTTTTGGGTGAAAAGAAGCTTCAATCATTACTTAATAGTATATAGTAAAAGACTTCAACGTTCTGACTAAGTGTTGAACAGCGCAGTCGAACTCGGTCAATTACCATGAAGTGTGCACATTAAATTGTTCTTATCCCCAATAACATAAATTATTATAAACTCTCCGCATCAAAGAGGTTTATACATCAATTAGTTTCTGGTTTTAATTCAAACTTAAAATGATTTTCATAATATGGGATACTATCCAAAGGTTTGCTTTTTGAATTTTGAGGATCAATATACATATTTGGCATCTCCATTAGTCTTAATGCTTTTTTAATTACATACAAACCAAAGCCACTACCGCTACTTGAAGCCTTATTTGCATTTTTACCCCTTTCTCCATCATCAAAAAGTTTTTTGATCTCGCACCTCTCAATCTTTATCGAATACATTGAAATATCTAATTTTTTTTCTTCATCTAGATAATTAAACCTAACTTCTTCTCCTGGCTTAGCGTATTTCAAAATATTAGAAAAAAAATTATACATAATTAAACTAAATAATTTTTTATCCAAATCAACTGTATAATCTTCAGAAAAATACTCTGAAAATCTAATTTGGATTCCTAACTCATTAAAATCTTCAGCAAAAGAAGAGTACTGATTTAATATTGCCTTTCTTAAAGAAACCTCTTCATATTTGGGAACATAGTTATCTTTAATATAAATTATATCCCAACCTTCTATGTGGCTTTTTAAATCAAGCGACATCTTATTAAAATAATGAATCAGTTTATTAGTTTCGTTTTTTTTATAAGAAGAAATATTTTCAATATTTTTTAATGCTTCAGAATAAACAGAACTATGCCATTTTTTATTTTCCCAAAAACCATCCATTTTTTGCAAAATTTGGGTGGAAATAGTTTGTATTATATGATTATACTTATTGAATCTGTTTCGTTGTTCATTTATAAAGTTTTTTGATACATTCTCTAGAATATCAAAAAATCTTTTTCTTACTGCTACAGCTTTTTTTTCATCATTATTTTCTACTTCAAGATAAATTAGGTATTCTACTCCTTCGTGCTGAAAATTACGGGAGTAATCTCTCCTTATAGACATGGAAGAGGAAGAAAATATGAGCTCATCGTTACTCTTTCTTACTTCATATTTCATAGCACGATTTTATTTTTTGCTGTATCAATTATATTTATAAAATCAGTTGTTTCCAAAGATTTTGTTATTATTTCATCAGATACAGACTTAATTTCCTTTAGCAGTTCATTAGGAATGCTCTCACCTGTACATAAGACGATATATTTAGATTCTTTGTACGTGTCTTTTAATTTTTTACAGACACCAATACCTTCTTTATTCTGAGACAAATTTTTTCCGACACCTTTGTAATCAATAAATAGAACATGCGCATCAATTACCTTCGAGTCTTCAACGCTTTTAATATCCTTAATCCAATCAACAATGTATCCAGCATTTTTTAAATTTTCAATAATCGGAAATTTATTATCATCAATAAACAAGATTCTTATTGATTCCTTCGTCAAGGATACTTTCTTTTTAGGAAGCAACCTCGATAGGTAATCCCAAACACTTCCCCCTGAAGAATGGTAATGAAATTCATTTTTGTTTAAATTCGCTTCAAGTTTATTACTCATTATGATAACTATATAATATTTTATAAAAAAAACGAAGGAAGAAGTGTCACAAATTCAATAACTTTTTTCATGCTTGACTGACTAATAGACCATAAAGAACGGGTACAATTTATTACCATCAAGCTGTTAGCAATTTTTTTAAGCCTAACTCAACCTGTCTCACACTAGTCTTTTTTCTTCCAGAATCGACTCTGGAGAAACCAGATTAATAGACCAAGTAAAGCTGCGACAACAGGAGCAATCAATACAGTTATGACAAAATTGTCAACCTTGGAATCCAATCGTGACTGAGCGTCTCTTAAGTTATTAAAATTTTCTTCGAGATTTTTCTGTTTTTCGCGCAAGAGTACAGCCGTAAGCGCCTTGTCTGGATTAAGCGAAATTGTTTCTTCGAGTGTATTTAAACGAATTGAGAGGTTTTGCGTGGTCTCACCTCTTACTGGGGTGGTAGTTGAATTATTAAGCTCATCAACTTTCTTTGAGAGTAAGTCAACTTGGCGCTCTAATATAGAAATATCAGACGAAGGGGTATTTATCTTAAATGGCCAAAAAAGAAACGATGGATTGCTTCTAAAAGAAACAAAGAAAATAAGTATAAAAATCATGTAAACGAGCAAACTCGCGGTAGCAAAGATTAATTTCTGTTGCTTCTTCCTTTGTTGATATTCTCTCAAAAAGAAATCGTAATCTCTCTCAGACCTTACTTCCAGTCGTTCAATTTCCTGAATAATTTTATTTTCGTCTATTGCCATAGCTATTTTTTAGCTTGTGTTGCAACCTTCTCCAGAACTTTTTGCTCTATATTATTTATCATCTCTCTAGTCACAGAACCATTTGATTGAGCAACAAGAAGCTCTTGAAGGATGCTAATTTGCGCCTGCGAATATATTTTATACGCGCGTTCTGGATTGAAATCATCCCCAAGTTTTTTTAGAAATTCTTCAAAGTCCATAGTGATCAAAGTAAATCGTGATTAGAAATTAAGTAAACTTAGCCCGTATGGGATTCCAAACCTATCTACTGGACTTAAATTTTTCACCCGCACACTAACCTATGTGAGTTTACTTATTCATGTTCAGCGCTGACCTCATCGGATTCGGAAATTCATCCATCAAGCACCATAAGGCTTTTTCATTATCAATTTGATTCAGCTCCTGACGCTCCTCGGAATGGGTCAAAATGCGACAAAAGCGACACTCACTAGGCATTTAAATGTTCCATCAACTCATCAAAAGCAATGCGCGACAAACCTTCACTTAACGCTCTAACTACGTCTTCTCTCTCGAAGAATGTGAGATTAACAGGTCCACCTGCCAACTCTTCTACCAGAAAGTTTGTTTTAATAGCGATTGGCCTTGAAACACCTCTTTCAAATAAAAAACGACCAATAAAAGAAGAGACGCCAGACTCAATTGAAAATAAAAATGACTCGATGCGCTCTTCATAGGTATCCAAATCCTGCATCCCTCTCCGTTGAGCATCATATAAAACTAAATCATAAAAACATTTGATATATTTCGGAGCGTTATAAGAAAGATCTTTATCGAGCCTATCAACAACTCTTAATGCCTTTTCAACTCGTTCAATTGGGGTTGCATCTTGATGGTGTCTCAATGCCTGCTGAATGAATTGAGCAATAGATAGTTCGTGAAGCCATTGGGAAATTCTTCCAGCGGTCGTATCAACCTCATCAAATTGACCGTTTTGTGGCCATTGTAATGTTTCTCCAGTTTTTTCAAGAATGTGCTTAAGACTAAGTTTATTAACAGCTAAAGGATTCGCTGCTATTTCGCACAGTGTACGAAGTTGTAATTGTGTAAGCCCTTCCAATAAAGTTAGTAGTGAATCCTGTAGCCGAGGATCAATACCTGGATTTTTCCTTAACACATTAACAGGAAGTTGAAGGGAGTCTTTTTCTATTTGAATTGACTGCATAAGAGACACTCTCTCTTCTTCTGGCAACTTAAATCTGTTAACTATTTCTTCAATATTGTTGACAGTTAGTAGTTCGTAAATTAAATACTCAATGTCACTTCTGCTTCTTGAACGTAAATAATCAAATCTTTTCTCTTGGTCCAAAAACGAAGACAATACATAATTTCTTCTGGTCTGATTGTCTGAAACTTCTGTTTCTGGATCAACTATCTCTGAGTCCTGTTTCTCGAACAATTCTCTAAACTCTTCCATTCTTTGTGTTACACAAAATATATTTCCAGAAAGACCAAATGTAATTCTACCTGCTCTACCAACAAGATTCCAAAATGACAAAGCAGTGTGCTTAGTATTTCCGTTATGCTTATTTGAGAATAGAAAAATATTCTTTGCAGGCAAATTTACTCCTTCAAGAAGGGTTGAGGTACAAACAAGATAATCAATTGTTCTATTTTCAAAGAGACGCACCATTGCTCGCCGCAAACCAATTGGCATGCGACCGTAGTGGAGACCTATCCCACGTCTAATAAGATCAATCAAACCAAAACTCTCATCATAATGATCTCTAATATATTGTGTGATATCTAAAATCTCTCTCTGATTGAGAATATTTTTTTCTGGTAATATTTCGGCAAGTTTATGTGCATACTCATGCGTTTTTAACGGGCTAGTAGTATAGAGGATTGTCCCCGAACCTAGATTAGAATTCAGTACAACGTGAATGTTTCTTTCAATTTCTTTCTCAACCGAATTATTATTACCTCTAAGCTGCTGTGGGAAAGTCCTGTTTCCCAACTCTTGAATTTTTTCAGCAAATCCTTCTTGATTTGAAGAGTCATTAAGTAGAGAATAAGAAAAATCAACACTCCCCTTTGTAACGAAATGAATATTTTTCTCCACTGGCGAATAGAGGACCTCTTTGTGAAAAAAATGATCTTCTGTTAACTCAGGAAAAAATCTTTCTTTGTAGTATTCTGGATTTTTTATCAAAGGAGAACTAAAGATATATTGTGTGTTTCCATTAACACCTAATATACCGCACAAATCAATAACTCTACGTAACACACTTCTCAACACAAACCCCCTATATCCTCTTGAAATGTACTGGGCCTCGTCACAATAAACAATTTGAAATGTCCTAACAAAATCTGGATTTTTTTCAATCAGGAACGATAATCTTTCTTGCGTCAAAATAAACACACTTCTCTCTGGAACCTCTTCAACTGAACGTGCGTGGGTGTAAATAGAGAAATCTAGTCCGAGTCGCCTTTTAAGGCTTGACACACTCTCATGAAAATCGTCAATCAAAGACTTGGTTGGCACAATTATCAGAACCTTACTTGTGCGACCCTCTGCATATTCTCGTGCTAGGTGATGTCTAACAATAAATGATTTACCAAACGAAGTTGGAGCAGAAAAGCTGACCAGTGCCTTATCCGCCAGCTCATCAAGTATTTCTTTTTGATAAAGATTAAAGTGAAAAACTTGGTTATTAATTAGCAGACGAGCCTGCTCTTCTTCAAAACTTAAACTGCCTAGAATTTCTGGATCGAGCACTTCAATCACATCAGCACCGTCATTTAGTTTGCGAACAATATTCTGCTCACCAAATACTTCAGAGTCCTCACTGATTACAGGATAGTTACCAAGACGTGAAGATAAAATTTGAATGGAAAGATTAACTAAAGGTTGATCTGCCTTTGTCTCGAACAAAAGTGCATTGATTTTCTGTGATACTTTTTTATGCGGAACATCATCACTCATTGCCAAGACCGAACCTTGAAATAGCAACTTACTTACTACCGCATCAGATAGGTCAGTAATGTCGAAAGATAATCTGCTTTGTCCAGCATAAGTTTGAAGTTGTAGAAATCTATTTATAAAAGCTTCACTTTCTAGGATTTGACTGGACAATTGTGTAATTGAGTTAAGAGGAGGCATAAAATATAGTTTAAACAACCAATCCATTTATCTGAGCGAAAGCAGTGCGAGCCGCCTCTACCGACTCAAAGGGCAGAAAGCAATATATGCCATGATGTGGACTTTCACTAATGAGTGTTTGTTGATTAGTTAAACATCTCTGCAAATCTTCACTCGTTAGGCGGATGAATTCCTCATCGTCAATAGTTTGATTCCTAAGATTTTGAAGAGAATTATGGTTGTAACCGACAAACACAATATTTCTATATCGCAATCTCTGGTGTGCCTCATTATCATCTATAAAGAAAGCTTCATACATAGCTAGGTTCTCTTCAGTCATCTCTGAGCGTATATGAGTTGAGGCTAAACTAATTTCATGTTCAATTCTAGCAGTCTGCCAAAAATGATTTAAATCACCCTGAGCCTCTCGAAGACCATCGTTGGAGTTTGGTTTAAGTTTTGCCTCACCAACCAACATGTAAACATTATCTTCTTCATCCATCCATGCATATGCATTATCTCTACCAGGTATAGTTGTCCGATTATCACCTCTCGACTGAATTTTTGAGGCCAACTTGTGTGCACCAAGCACTTCTTTTGCAAAGAGATGTAAAAGTAATTCACCTAATTCACCTGAGTCAAACGCTCTACCTGCCTGAGTTCGCTGTAAAAATTCACGTGCTCTATCAATAGGAGTTGTTGTGCTTGTTCCATCTCTCACTCTTGCTTCATGTGTAGCAAGAGTGTTTCTATCAAAAACATATGAGGGTAGGAAATCATTCAAACCAGTCAGAAAATCGTTCAAATAAGTCTCCGACGCAAGTTCTTCAATGCAAAAACAGAAGAGTCTCTCATCCTCAGGAACATTTACTTGTCCATCTGTATTCAACTCTTGTGTGCCAGGGATAGCCATAATTTAATTTATGTTGTCTTAACATATTTATGATTGAATAACAATGAAATGTCAAGTCTTCGGCTTATATTTTTCTAGGAAATTTCTTAAAGTGTCTAGCTCCCCTTGAGACAACGAATCGCCATCTTTATTGTTGCCATGGGTTGCCACTCCAAGCTCTTTTCTACTTTTACTAGGGTCTTTCTTATACTCTTCCAAAACCTTTCTCACTTTCTCACATTCAGCTTCACGATACTCATCACACTGTTCCTTGAACTGATTTGCCTCCATTTGTACTCTCAGGTAATTCTTTGGTACCTCATTCCTTTCAAGCAAAGCTTCGTATGAGAATCTTTCTTGGTTTTTACTTGCACATGGTAATTTTCGAATGAACTCCATATCATTTCCAAACGGATCAATGTATACGTACTGATGATATTCTTGACCCCTCTCGTCGGTATAATTCTCAATTTTGCGAGCCAGACCAAAATCAATATGTCGCTCCATGGACATGAGCATTAACTTTTCAAGAATCTCACCTTTTGAGTTTTCCCAAACTTCAGCCATCATTTGCACTCGCATCCAAACAATGTTTGAATTCTTTTCGCCAGGACCCCATAGCAAGTCCCATGCCTTTTTACGCAAATCCTCATCATCACTAATGAAGGCCTTTTGAATTATCTTATATAACTCACCATAAGACAGTGCATGGAATTTTCGTATCTCCTCTCGTTCCTTTGGTGTCGCTTCTCGCAAATGCTGTAGCGTTTCAGCAGCTTCCTTAAAGATCTTTCTGTTCTTTTCTATCTTTTCCTCAGTTTCAGCTTTGCGATAGAAAACAGAGTTTACACTTTCTGCAACATACAACACCGCTTCTGGTATCACATCTTTGATTTCTCTCGCATATACCTCGTAACAACAAATGATTAAGTCAGGCTTTTCAACAATACCTCGTTCCTTACACTCAGAGAGAGTACAGAATACTACCTCCCCAAGATCGTATGTCTTCAATAATTCATCCGCATACTCCTTCTTTCGTAACTGAGACACAGTCTCTTTATTTATAGTGGGCATGAAGTCCACAAGAAACGTTTTAGGATTCATACTTTATTACTTCTGCTAAATCAGTAAACGAAACAGGCTCAATACCATTCTTTTGTAAGAGCGCTAGTGAGATACTTCTTTTATCCTTTGAGACTTCTCTTAGCTTATCCTTACTTAAGATGTAAAAACACCATTGATCCATATCGAGAATATCGAGCGTGGCATGGTCTTGGTGTTTAAAAAGTGCGAGAACATAAATATCAGACTTATAGTCTGACGTTTTTAGTTCTGATAATTTTTTTACAGCCTCGGAATAATAAAGTTCAGTAGCTTTAAGTCCAGACCACTTAATGGTGGTGAGTTTTGATTGGTCCCAGTCTTGTATATACGAACAGCACTTAACCTCTATCTTCTTATCCTTAAACAAAACATCGTAGTCTCCCCAAGGACTACGAACTTCGATTTCACTATTTTGTTTGAGTGCATTCTCGACAATATATTCTGCGAGCGCACCTCGGAGGACATTGGAGTTGAGACTTGAAAATCCGTACTGCCAGAACTCCAACACACTAAACGATTTATGTCCTGAATTTCTAAATAGCTCAGAACCCGTGAGTTTCCTCACTGGTAATTTTTTATACATATTTTTCTAGCGGGTTTTATAAATAGCGGGAACACAAAAGGCTCCCAGCCATCGCGACGCAACCTTTCGGTCTTGCCTATACAAGTTTCCCTGCATAACCCGCTAGAGTGACTCTGGACTGGGAGTCCTTTATTCTCTAGCGGGATTTTGCGCCATACCTTATAAATACTTATAAGGGTTAGGCGACTGTATTCAGTTGTAACCAACATCATACCAATAAATAATTAATAATCCATGCACCCTATCGCACTTTATGTGTTTTGCGAAGAGTAGTTTCCTACTTCACTACAATTCCAGCACTTACTCCAATTGCAGTGGATAACTTTTTATTGCATAAAGTATAAATACTAGGTAGTGTATCTATACATACCAAAGAGGTATGTATGTACTTTAGGAAAACGTAATATAGTTTTTACCTAGGCTGTGAAAGCAGAGGTAACAATACAACCTGTTAAGGGTTGGTATTGTTACACGTGCTTTCACCACCAATCCACCTGTATACAACGCCAACTTTCCAAGTTGAGGCGTTTTTTTATTGTGCACATTACAAATTTATTAACTATACAAACACAATGAAAAAAACAAAATTAGTTTGGAGTACAGTGCAACGTAAGGTAAGTGACTTGCTTCCCTTCAAACACAATCCACGTAAGATGAATGAAAAACAAATAGCTGATTTAAAGAAGTCTATCGAAAAGTACAATTTAGTTGAAATACCTGCTATCGATTTTGACAATCACATCCTTGCAGGTCATCAGAGATTAGCAGTTATGCAACTACTTGGTCGTGGTGATGAAATTATTGAGTGCCGTCGACCCAACCGAAAGCTTACTGAGAGTGAAGCAAAGCAGTACCTCATTATGAGTAATAAAATTCATGGTGACTGGAACGAAGAACTGCTTTTTGATTTTTTCGAGACCGATCTCCTACTTGATTCGGGTTTTAGTCAAGATGAGCTAACCGACATTTTCAGTGACATAGTAGACTCTGAGGATGACAAATTCGATACTATAAAAGAGTTAGAGAAAATTAAAAAGCCGAAGTCGAAACTTGGTGACTTATACCAGCTTGGATCGCACAGGCTGTACTGCGGTGACTCCACCAAATTTGAGGCGGTACAAAAGGTAGTTGGTGACACTCGGATACACATGATTTATAACGATCCTGTATACAATATTAACTTAAGTTATAAGTCTGGTATCGGAGGTACGAAAAATTATGGTGGCTCTGCCAAAGATAAGCGTAGTGACAAGGAGTATGCTGAATTCTTAAAGAAGACAATGGAAAACGCACTTGCGGTATCTCATACAGATACACACGTTTTCTACTACTGCGACGAATCGTATGTTCCATTGGTCGCTGAGTTATACAAAGAGCTTGGGATTAAATTTCGTCGCATCTGCCTATGGCTTAAGGGAATAGCAAATCCGACTCCTCAGATTGCATTTTCGAAAGTCTACGAGCCATGCGTATACGGGACCCGCAAGAAACCCTATCTTTCACCACACCATACCAATTTTGATGAGGTGTTGAATAAGGAGATTGGTACTGGTCACCAGATGATTGAACAATTCATGGAAATGATTGATGTCTGGGCAGTGCAAAGACTTGCAGGAAACAGCTATGAACATCCGACAGAAAAACCCGTGACTCTGCACGATAAGCCGATTAAACGTTGTACTAAGGTTGGAGATAATATTTTATCTCTTTTTGGAGGTAGTGGCGGTGAACTTATTTGTTCACACCAACTAAAACGTAACTGTTACATGGTCGAGAGGGATCCTATGTTTGTTGATCTTATTATTAGGCGCTATGAAAAATTGACTGGTGAAAAAGCAATCAAAGTCAGTGCATGAAATACAATCCTGATATCACAACACATATAGTAAAAGAGCTGGTGAAAATTCCAAACATTCGGTATGTCTGTGCAAAAATTGGTATTGACCACAGCACCTTCTACCGTTGGATGTCTCAGCATCATACTTTCTTTAAGCTGGTCACTGCGGCACTCGTAATGGGGCGCGACAATACTACTGACGTAGCTGAAGGAATCATCATCAAACGTCTCCAAAATGACGATTACAAAGCTGCTATATTTTGGCTTACCCATAATAGTTCTCATTACGCGACATCCGAGCAAACTAGAAGGATATACATGCATACTAAACATGCTTCAGAAATTCTAAGCGAGACCGCGTTCTCCGTGGGACCAGGTGAGACGGCATTTGAAGTAATGTTTGATTTGTATGAACGCTCGGAGAATATCTTAGGAATTGAACATGCACGAAAGCATATAGAAAAGTTCGTTAAGTTCATGTGTCACGGTGACGAGAATCTTGAACAGATTTTTTATGCTTCCTACGCAGAGTGGAAGGCAGAAAAAACTGAATATGAGGAAAAAGAAAAAAAAGCGTTCCCAGACGAAAGCCCTTGACTTCACAGACCCATCTGTCATCCATAGTGAAATATGGAGACAGCTACAATGATGCATGGTGCTCAATTCAGTGCACCAGAGGCAGTGCCGCTTGTAAAAGTGCGGTACTGCCTTTATGCTCGTAAATCAACAGAGTCTGATGAAAAGCAAGCCTTATCAATTGATTCCCAAGTAAAAGAAATGCTCGCTATTGCAGAACGGGAGGAACTCGAAATTGTCGATATTCGACGAGAATCCCATTCAGCAAAAGCGTCGGGCCAACGGCCAGTCTTTAGTGAATTACTCCGTGATATTGAGATTGGTCGATATACAGGAATTTTGACGTGGGCGCCAGATCGCTTAAGTCGTAACGCTGGCGACTTAGGATCGCTGGTAGATATGATGGACGAGAAGAAACTACTACAAATTCGTACCTACGGTCAATCGTTTCAAAACTCACCTAACGAAAAGTTTCTTTTAATGATTCTCTGTTCTCAAGCAAAACTCGAGAACGATAACAAGAGCATTAACGTGAAGCGTGGACTACGAACACGCTGTGAAATGGGTCTTTGGCCTGCCCCTGCCCCCATGGGATATCTCAATGAGAAGCGAGTAGATCGTAAAGGTCATGTCTACGTTGACCCAGAACGTGGTCACATCATCAAAAAAATGTTTGAGAAAGTTGCTTACGAGAAATGGAGCGGAAAGAAAATATACCACTGGTTAAAATTTGAGATGAATTTTAAAACACCAAATGGTAACAAGGGACTGACTTTAAGCAACATCTATCTACTTCTACAAAATGACTTCTACTACGGATCGTTTGAGTATCCAAGAAAAAGTGGACTGTGGTACAAAGGTATACACGAACCTTTGATCACAAAGGAATTATTTGTTCAAGTTCAAGAGCAAGTTAAGAGTCAAATTATTAGGGTTCAAGATAAGGAGTTTGCATTTACCAAGCTCATGGAGTGCGGGCTATGCGGTTCTGGTATTTGTGCAGATGAGAAGTTCAAAAAACAGAAAAGTGGTAATATTCATCGTTATGTGTACTACGGATGTACCAAGTCAAAAGATAAACATTGTAAGTGTGGGTATATTCGTGAGGAAGAACTGATTGAGCAATTCGTAAAGTTAATGGATGAAATAGATTTAAATGAGATTAGTATCAAAGAGAAGATTAAAGATGAGGTGGAGCGATTTATGAGGTTTCAGCGTTCAATTTTAGGTATACAGAGCAAGATAGAGGTAAAAGAGGTAGATATACGTAATTATGCCAAATATCTTCTTAAAGAAGGGTTTGATGTAGAAAAAAGAGAGCTTCTCTCATGCCTAAAAAGCAAAATACTTTTAAATAACAAGGAGGTATTGATAAATAATGGGAAAAGCCGAGTAGAACTGTTAAGATAGTAGACGCATGGGACTTTCAACAAACAGAGAAATATTCAAAGTGAAGAGCCTAACGCCAAAGAGGCAGAAGAAAAGCGCCCTGGCAATCGATAAAAGTAATAATCTTTATGGGGAGGATCTTTCTTTTAAGGGCTGCGAAACGCAACACTCAACTCACGCTCTACATACTTACGTAGCTGCGATAAATCCACCACTAGCGAGGAAACTTATTGAAACTTATATTCCTGAAGGTGAATCCATTCTAGATCCATTTTGTGGTGGAGGGGGAGTATTGGTGGAAGCAGCCTTAAGTGGCAGAGTATCAACTGGTGGAGAAATTAATCCACTTGGCTTAATAATTTCAAAAGCAAAGACTACACATATTTCAAAAAAACAAACTGCATATCTGATAGAAAACATACTTCAGGGTGCTCACATTTATTTAAAAGAGATCGATTTATCTAAAATTGATTCTAAAATTAGATTTTGGTTTAAGGATAAGCAGTTGAGTCAATTAGTTTCACTATCAAAAGCTTTTGCAGATCAAAAAACTTCAGGCGATATACGCAATCTCTTTCAAGCTATTCTATCAGCTACAATACGTGACGTTATGCTCACATATCGTGGCGAGGTAAGACTGAGAAAACTTCAAAATAAGGATTTTGAAAAATTTGATCCAGATACTTTTGCAGTATTTGAAAAGAGAGCGAGGTTAACAATTGAAAGAGTTGACTCCCTCCCAACTAAACACAGATCCGATATTAACGTTAGGGATGTAAGAGACTTGCCATTTGAAGACAATACTTTTCATAGCATTGTTTGCTCACCACCATATGCAGATGACAAAAACGGTGTCGGATATTTCCAATTTTCAAAGAATATGTTGTCTCTTCTAGGATTTACACCTGAAGAAATTAAAGACCACCGATCGTTATTTTTAGGTGTCGTCACCACTGGTAAAACCCCCCCGAAATCAAAATCACTTTCCAAGTCACTTAAAAATGTACTCGCGCAAAAGCCTGAGAAATACAATGAGGCTGTAGCGTTTTATAGTGACTATGCAAAAGGGCTTAGTGAAATGGTTAGGGTTACCAGAGACAAGATAATAATTGTCATAGGGAATCGTGTCCTAGCAAGAACTGAATTTGATAACGCAGCTATTACAGTAGAGGTATTGAAAGATCACGGAGTGGAACTTCTTCATCACTACACACGCGTATTAAATAAAAAAAGAATCCCTAACTTAGGTGGGGATGGAGGTGGTATCAACGTGGAGCACATTTTAGTGTTCAAGAAGTAGGTTCATTAAGAACTACTGTTGCCGCCTGACTTTTGATGAGCCGTGCTTTTTCATTCTTCCAGTAATTGACCATGTCTTTAACGAATTCATCGGGTTGCTTCATGCTAAATGAAAGTGTCTTGATCCTACTGCCAGAAGGAGTAACTTCAGGGGATTCAGGTGTGCGCAGATTGTAGGAATATCCAAAATGAAAATCTCCATCAACTTCAAAATAATCACGTTTTGGTTGTGCTGTTGTTCTGCTTTGCCCCACGGTTCTTCCACCTAACTCACCCCAGTTAATACCATTACCATGAGGTGGCGGGAAAGATTTTGAATCCAGTGTAGCAAGTACAGAAAAGAATCCTGCCTTCATAATCACATGACTAGCTGGAGCATCATCTTTTATGCGTTCTGCAATACTTGTCTTTCCATGGACAACGCCAAAAATCTTCCAAGCACCTGAAGTATTGTCATATCCTTCAATTGCAATATCCATCTTTGATGGAGCAATCTGCCCAGTCAAGTTCATTTCTTGCAAGGCGCGAGTCGCAGTCGAATTACTGAGCACTACAAGACGAACTCCATACTCAATGAGTCTGGGATTATAGATTTCAGCGATCGCTGTTTCAAAAGCCTGACCGCTAGCTCTTTTCCAGCTTTGTTCATTTCTACCGCCTTCAATAAACAAGCGATACAAGATGTGTTGCCACAGATCACTCGGGTTTGCCTCAGGGCACAGTGTAAGCGCAAAAATATAACTTCTAGCAATTGCCAGATAAGCTTGTTCTGTAGCAAGTCGGTTAGTTAGATCCGCCCGGACGGCTTCGTATTGTTCTTCCGTAACATGCTCAACATCAACTTCCACGCTAGAACTCCGGTCATAACTATAAGCAAGGATTATCATATTTATAAAATTTTATCGGGAAATTGATTATTGCCAATTTTGTTCTTAAGTTTACCAGAGTTTCCTTTAACTTTGTACTTTTCATTTCTGGACCTATCCGCAGTTATCCAGATCCCTTCCACACTATTTGAAGTAATTAGTAGAAATTCATCATAGCTTATACAACATATACCATCATCGCCACAAATTAACGCAATATAAACTTTATTGAATTTAGTTTTTAACTCTTTTAAGTCTTGTAGATGGTTATTTTGAAATGTGAATTGCCACGGAGTCAGTCTTTTCGTTGAGTGTTTAAAGTAAACAACCGCATCGTTAACAATATAGGCAGAAGACATATTCTTACACCCGATAATTCTTTGATACGTAGGATGTTTTATAATCCTACAAATCGCAGCTCCATAATAGTAAGTATAACCCAGCATCTACTTTAGATTTTTTAGAAATTTAATGCTTCCATTTACATACCTGTAGTACAGTCGGGCCTTTTCATTGGAATTATGGAAAATTCTTATATGGTGAATTGCGTCAGGATACTTAGCTCTTTCAGTACTACCAATAAAACCTCGTGTTCGTTTTATTAATTCTTGATCTGCGTCGGAATAATTAGATATATTAAATGGAGAATGTACTGCAAGAGAGCGGCTTCCTTCTGGACTGAATCCTTTAATAAAATCAACCAAATGATTAGGGAGGCCGGTTTTTCCGAGGACTGTTTGAAGTTTTTCTAATTTTTCAATGTCACTTAGATGGTCATTTATCACGTCTAAAACATTCTTGTTAAAATCAAAAATTTCAAATCCCATTTCACCAGAATCAATGGAAACAGTTGCTTTGTCTATTGATGCAGATGCCGCTACTGATACCCTTTTATCCTCCATCCATACTGGTGCGCTTCCTGAACGAATCGACTGAAGTGAGAGGCGATGAAAAATAAAACATTTGTGCCAATCCAGATACAAATTCTCAGGTATTGAAAGTTCAAAATATTTTAGATACTCGTTTCGAGAACCAAACATTCGCGCACGCTGAATATAAGTATCCTGTTGCATTTTCAAATGTTACACCTCGGGAAACTACATTACCTCCTATTGCAAAAGTAAATGGTGAAGCAGGGTTTGTTGCTGCAGTGTAATCAACTTGTTCTTTGTCTGTTTTACTATTCATTACCACTACAGTATTTCGACCAATGTTTTCGAGGATATAGGTCACAAGGTCATTTTCAGTACCGGGGTATCTTTCTTTACTAATTTCCCAAATTCTCTTTACGTATTTTTCAAAATTTGGATCTTCAATATTTTTTAGTACATCCACTGTTTTTGTAAGTATTTTTAAGTCAGCTGAGTGATCACTTGTACTACCACTAGTGTGAATAAGCATGCTAAAATTTCGCTCGTTACCGCCAACGTTAATATGGTTTAAATATGCAACATTACAAAGGAATCTGAAGATCGCTTCACGAAGATACACGGGACCATCCCCCTTATCAGGTAAAAGGGTGAGGGTAAATTTAAGCGGTTGATTTAATACGACAGGAAAAAATACATCCTGGCCCGTATATGCTGCATGAGAGTCAAAAGACACCCAGCTATTGTTCGCATTTTCAAAAGTATTGTTTAAGTCTAGTCGTGCAGGCGTCGCTGTTACTCCGATATAAATACCCTCATTAGCTAATAACTCGGAGATGTGTTCATTAATTTTTGTCTTTTCATTTTTATTAATCTTACCATTTGGTGAAGCATAATCAGCCTCATCATCAATAATGACCTTGTTTTTATATTGTGAAAGTTTTGTTAAAAGTTTTTTGAGATCCTGGGAATTTTTCTTGCTGAAAATTATCCATTCATTATTCCCGATGGTCACGTCCTCACTCAAAATTTCACTGAAGTTTTTTGGAGCTGGGTCAATATTTGACCGACGAAATCTGTTCAGGTTTTGACTTAAAAGTAGTACATCATCTTTTAAAAGAACAATGATTATTTTATGACCTAGATCGAGTAGTTTCGCAGTCAATGCAATCATCATTTCAGTCTTGCCGCTTTGAGGATCACCGTAAACAATAAAAGAACGTATTCCTTTCTTAATATTATTTGCCGCAAGGTCTACAGCTTTTTCAATATATTGGGTATCTCTATCGTTTGATTGGAGATAATCAATCCTTCGACGAAAACGGGACTCTTTTTGTACAGATTGCTTAAATTGATCGAGATTAAACATTGTTTAAATAATACTCTTCTTCATAAAGAAAACTAGTAACTTACCGCAAAGGAACAGAAAAAGCGCCCTAAGGCGCTTTTTCTGTCTGGTGTGCCTGCGGCGTCTTCCGTAACTGTATAGTGAATTTTCGATGCAGTTCGGACTCCGAACCTATCTCAAATTAGCTGCCGGACTTGGATTCGAACCAAGATGACATCCTCCAGAGGGATGCATCCTACCATTAGATGATCCGGCAGCGCTACTCACGAACTGCCACAAGTATACACAATTATAAGACAAGTTGGTGTGCGGGCCTACTCGCCCACTCACTAGGGGAAGATGATCCGGCAATATATTATCTTAACATTAGTCTTAACTGACTATTTTGCATATCACGTTAAACATGAATTGCTTCGCTTCGCTCGCAATGACGCCTACCTGTTAACGATATTTGCCTCCGCAATATACCACAATTCTAGTGATGAGTAACGAGTAAGGCGAGTATTGAGTTACGAGTTCTGAGTTGCGAGTTACGTAGCGGGTAAAGTGGTCGTTTTAATTATCACTCAAATTCCAGTATTCTCGTGTTTTCCTTGTGTTTAAATAAGAAATCCCCGACTGATTCGGGGACTTTACACCTTGGTAAAACAGTTACTTTTTCATCTCTCGCACTCGCATACTCCATCTGTTGGGGAGGCGTTCAACTGAGATAAGTCCGTAATCCCTGCTCAGTTCATCCAATACTCTCTGATTCCCGCTATAGATTTGTAAGCAGTAACCTCGTACAGTTTTCTCACTCACGCCCGCGAGTCCTGCAAACTGTTTGGTTGAAACTTCGCGTTCCTTAATCCGTTTTCTTACCACAGGACACCTCCATGTTCATGTTTGATTTAGAGCGAATTCTGGAAGGTAGTATATATGAAAAAAAAATAAAAACGAGTTACGAGTAGCGAGTAGCGAGGACGAGTAGCGAGTAAAGCGAGGAGCGACTGAGTTGAATGTTAAAGGTTATAATGTTGAAAGTTAAAAAAACGAGCTAGATTGCTACTTTATAACTTTATAAACTTTATAACTTTCAACTATTTTCCTGCTTTTTTAACAAGATATGCCACCATCTCCCCTGCGATATCTATACCGGTCACTTTCTGCGTAGTGGCAAAATCATTGGGAAAGTTGACCTCAGCAATATACGGTTGGTTATCTTTGTCATAGAGCAAATCCACCCCTCCTGTCTCTAGACCGAGTGTACGTACTGCCTGCACGGCAATGTTTTGAATCTCCTCGGGAAGCACGCGTGCTTCACGTCTCTGTTGTTCGACATTTCCATTTAACACATTTGTCCTGAACTCTCCCTCGGCAACGTATGTAGCATGACTCGCGACCACTCTATCCCCCACAACCACAGCACGTACATAGAAATCATGCGGTATATACCTGCGAAGCATCGCCACCGCCTTTGTAGAGACAAGGTAGTCGAGAACAGACTGCAGACTTTTCATAGAATCAATCCTCATCACTCCTACACCGAGTGATCCTCCTGTTACTTTTACAATAATGGGAAACGAACCAAGTCGCTCCACCACTTGATGAAGCTCTTCTGCGGAAGATGGTATGTCTGGAAACGTTGGCACTACCGGTAGTCCAAACTTTTTATGCGTAAACCAAGAAGCTACTCGTGTAAGATTCACTGATTGCCACGTGGTATAAAACGACATCACATCATCGTTTACCATCATTTTTTCGGCAATAGACACCGTTGGTCCAACAGCACTTCGATATATCAAATCTCCCTTTCCTAGTTTGGGTAATGTTGAAAGAGTAAAAGATTTTCCCAAATCACTTGCGTCTATTCCTACAAACTCGACTCCTTGTTGTTCACAAGCGTTTTTGAAGAGTACTGGTATGGTGTTCTCTTTTCCCTTCTTATTGAGTGATCGATATAATAAATTGAATCTCATATTCCTTTCGTTATTGTATAATTTTCCGCACTACCATTGTTTCTATAGTAAACCATATTCAAGTAACCCCCTCACGAGTAAACTGACCGAGTTAAAAGTTGAAAGTTATAATGTTGAAAGTTAAAAGCAGAAAGAATAATCTTGTCACTTTCTACTTTAAAAACTTTATAACCCCAGTACCAAAGTCATGCGTGACTTGGTACGAGGCATGCTTTATGAACTTTTAACCCTTCGAGTTCCCTCACACTACGACTATTTGATAATTTTAGAATCAACGTTCGGATCAACCAAAAAACCCCTCAGGTCATGACGACCTACAATCATAGAATACTTCATATGCGTCCTGTCAGTGTATGAGGCAACTGTAGTAACTACCTTACTCTGTAAACGGAACGTCACACCCACCATGTCACGCACTTCATATCCTATACCAGAGCGCACTCGTTTCTTCTTGGGATGATCTGCTAAACCGAGTTCTTCCACGAGTGACTCGTCTATGGAGCTACTGTACGCACCCGTATCCATTTTTGCCTGCACTGTCTTCTTACCCTTCGGGCCGTACAAGGTCACCTTCTCGAGCACGTGCAGTACATTGCTTGAGTCAGGAACTCTCGTCAAAGCAGCTTCAGCAAAAAGATACTTTGCAAGGTCTATACCATATTCGACTGTAGGAATCTGCATGTCTTCAATGCGCTCAAGCCGTGTTCTAAGTGACGCACCGTTAGCAATCTGTATCTGCAATCCTGGACGAGCGTTGACCTCAAGTACGAGCGGACCTTCTACTTCATCGAGTACGATATCAATACCTGCGTACCCTAAACTGGAGACCTCTTGTGCTTGCACCGCATACTTAAGAATCTTGTTCCATCGCGGTATCTTTATTCCCCGAACCTTCGTTTTTGTTCCTGGGATTAATGGGGTTATCTCACCAAAGAACACTCCTTTGGTCGTAATCCCCGTGCGAATATCAATACCGATACCAATAGCCCCTTGGTGTAGGTTTGCGCAACCATTTGAGTGTTCCGTAGGTAGCCGAAGCATTGCCATGACAGGTACCTTGTTGTAGACAATCACGCGAATATCAGGAACGCCCTTTTTCGATAGTTTCCGCATCGTGCTTGAAACCACCACCCTTTTTTCTATAAGCGCTGTGTCCGGTAAATGATTAATCGAGTACGCCCCATCAAGGATACTAAATATTTCCGCCTCGAGCTGCTCTGCGGTAAGCATCCCGCCTCCCAATACCTTCCCCTCCATGCCATTCCAGTTTCGTACTACCAATATACCGTTTCCCCCATACCCACGTGCAGGCTTCAAGACAAAACTTCCTTTTAGCTTTTTCCAATCGTAGTCTCGCACATCGCGATGCTTCCGAAACACTTCTAGAAGTTTTGGTGTCGGAATCTTGTGTTTAATGAGTCTCTTTTTTGTGAGTAGCTTGTTGTCTGCACGCTTCTTCGCCATCCGCATGTTGTTGGGGCGGATATACAAATAGTTTCGTGCATTCATTCCCAATGCTATTTTACTCACTGGCATAGGATTCGAGTGTTCTAAACCTGAGCACTTCTGCCAATCGGAGACCGAAGTATCGTCCGAGCATGAAGTTCACAGGCACTGTTAAAAGAATAATCTCCGGCCACAAGATAATCGTCTCTCGCACTGAGGAGCTCGTCGCAAGGAGATACCCAATAAGCGCAAGTCCTATAGTTACCGAGGTTATCAAAATAGTTTCGCGTACTGTTTTGCGTAGCTGTACAGAAACGATAGAATCACCAAGCAAGGTTAGAATAAGTACGGGGAAAATAGACAGGTCACGAATAGTTTCTAGTTCAAGAATAATAGCGAGCGTGAGTGCGGCAAAGACGAACACTGCAAGGAAAAGATGCGAGAGCGATCGCTTGGGGAAATACATAATAGGAACACTCCGCAATAGTGTTCGAGATACAAACGATGCCAAGACCACAGCACTCAAGATAATAAGCCCAGCGGTAATACCCACGGCCACGAATGCAAACGCAAGGACGATAGGCACCAGCATCTCAAGGGAGGGCAAACCAATCACTACTCGTACAAAGGCAATAAGGGTGGCGATGACCGGAATCAGAAAAATTAACACAATAGTGTTAGCAGGGATTCCCAGAGATATTGCTTTTTGTACCCAATACGCAAGAAAGTTGAATACCCCAGGGTCTTTCACCGGTCGCTTTTCAAGCAATGTTTGTATTTCAGTTTTTTTTGGCTCTTCCTCCGGCTTCGTAAGGTCCTGCTTTGGCGCAGTGGTAAGAGCTTCAAGGAGACTGTTCCCCCTGTCTATATCCGTCGAAGTCACCTGACTTGAGGTAGCGGTGCTGGTAGAGGTAGTTGCTTCATCGTTCAGAGTTTCTTGTGCTGTGGCAGCTGAAACAAGCCCAAATGCGGTCAGTGCAAAAATAAACACCGCCAATAGGCGGACTACGTATTTCTTCTGCATAGTAATACTATATCACAATAAGTTAATTTTGTACAGACAGTACGTGTACCGAGAGGGCTTAATAAATGGCAAAAATGAAAGGTAAAACCTACTTTAGAGAGGTCTCCCGTCGCTCTTTATACTTCTTTACTTCTTGTACAAAACCGGTAAACAGAGGATGGGGGAAGAGTGGTCGCGCGGTAAATTCTGGATGGAACTGCGTTCCGAGGAAAAAAGGATGTTCTGACACAGGCAACTCGGCTATTTCCATAAGCACACCATCTGGTGATTGGCCCGAGAATACGAGTCCATGTGCTTCGAGCTGTGCAATGTACTCAGGGTTGACTTCGTATCGGTGTCGGTGTCGTTCTTGTATTTCTGCCTTGCCGTAGAGCTTCTCTTGAGTAGTGCTGGGTATGCCCCAAGACGCATCGTGCCTCCGTAGTTACCAGCTTCCATAAGTTTCTTTTGTTCAGGCATGATGTCTATCACAGGATTCGTTGTGTTTGGATTAATCTCTACCGTATGAGCATCTGCAAGTTTCAACACGTGGCGTGCGTACTCCACCACCATGAGTTGCATACCGTAACAAAGCCCGAAGTACGGGACTTTGTTTTTTCGTGCGTACTCAATCACGTGTATTTTTCCCTCAATACCCGTCTCTCCAAATCCGCCCGGAACCAAGATGCCATCAAATTTTACAACGTCTTTTTTAAGCACTTTTTCGGTAAATTGTTTGGAGCTCACCCAATGAATAATCGGCTTCACTCCCACCTTGTATGCACTGCATTTAATAGCCTCAAGTACTGAGATGTAAGCGTCAGAAAGCATGAAGTCACCTGTATCAAAGTATTTGCCCACAACTGCAATATTCACCTCTGTATGACTTTGTACCGCCCTCTTTGCAAGTGTCTTCCACTCGCTCAGGTCAGAAGGTTTTTTAGGTTTCAGTGAAAGCTGAGCAAGTAAGAAATCTGAAAGATGCGCATTTTCAAAATTGACGGGGACTTCATAAATACTCTCAATATCCGGAGCGCTGACTACATGGTCCTTAGATATGTTACAGAAGAGTGCAATTTTTTCTTTCCTCTTTGCATCAAGTGCGTAGTCACTTCTAGCCACAATAAAATCTGGATGTACTCCCGTTGAGTTCAAGGTACGTACTGCATGCTGGGTCGGCTTGGTCTTCATCTCGCCTACCTTCTTTGGGATAGGGACATAACTCACCATCACCGTAGTCACATCTTTGGGTTGCATGAGCTTGAGCATGCGGATAGCTTCTATAAATAGAATATTTTCATACTCTCCTACCGTACCACCTATCTCCACTACCACTACATCCGCATCAGCTTTCTTCGCTGCACGCTTAATACGTCGTATCACCTCAAGCGGAATGTGTGGAACAACTTGCACGCACTTGCCGTTGTACTCTAGATTGCGTTCTTTTTCGATAACCTCTTGGTACACATGCCCTGTCGTCATGTAGTTCATGCCATCAAGCGTCCCATGTCTTGGTCGGTCTCACGCCCATCTTCAAGCACAAACACCTCACCATGTTCGGTGGGGTTCATGGTTCCAGCATCTACGTTGATGTACGGATCTACCTTCATAGCAGTCACCGTAAACCCTCGTGCTTGCAGAATAGTCCCTATAGAACAGTCACTCCCTTTCCAACGCCACTCATTACACCTCCTACGACAAAAATATATTTTGTGTTTTTACTCTTTTGTTTTGTTGGCATGGATACTCTAGTTTAAATTCGTAGATATTTTTTAACAGCTAGGAAACTTGATAATGCGCCCAAAAATGCGCCTGACGACATGATAATGAGGAACATTTCCCCAAAGTTTTGCGTGTAGTACACAAACAAATTAAACTCACCAAAAAACTCTTGCGTTCCTGGGCCAAGCCATATAGCCAAAGGATAAAATGCGACCAGCGTTATAGTAGCGGAAATCAATCCGGTCATAATACCTGCAAACACGAACGGTCCTCGAATATAGGCATCGCTTGCGCCGACGAGTCGCATGACGGATATCTCCTCTCGAGAGATGTAAATGGTCATTCGTATCGTATTAAACACAATAACGATAGAGACCACGATAAGGACGATAGATACTGCGAGTCCAAACGTTTCTATACCATGAATCACTTTCTGTAATTTTTCTATCGCCGTCTTATTGTCATTGAAGTTTACCTTTGCAACAATCGGGACACCATCTTGACTCACTGTTGACTCGTCACTCTGAAGGAAGTTGTTGATACGCTCATAGTATGAAGGATCCTTTGCCTTAATAGAGAGTGACGCAAGAAGAGGGTTGGTACCAAGCTCGTTGAGCGCTTGAATTTCAATCTCTTTGTCTTTATGTCGTTCTCGGAAACGTATCTCTGCCTCTTCTCGAGAAATGTAGGTGACTTTCTCAACTTCATCTAGCTGTTCTAGTGTCGATTTAACCGCCAAAATACTTTCTTCCGGCGCATCAATAGTAAAGTATGCATTGATATCTACTTTGTCTTTTAAGAGATTGAGTGAAGAGTCAAGCATCTCATTCACAAAAATAAGCGAACCAATCACAAAGAGTGTGATAGACATCACTACTACAGAAGAAGTTGAAACAAATCCGTTACGCCAAAAATTTACAAACCCTGTTCTAATTATTCGTTTAATTGCAAGTATCATACTTTAAGTACAGTGTTATAGAACGTATCTGCCTGTCGCATCATCGCGTACGATACGACCTGAATCCATGGTAATCACTCTCTTCCCAAGGGAATCAATAACCCCTTTGTTATGCGTCGTTAAGACCACGGTCGTTCCTAGGTCGTTAATCTTTTTCAAAATCTGCACAATCTCGTAGGTATTGATAGGGTCTAAGTTACCAGTCGGCTCATCCGCAATGATAACGTCTGGCTGGTTCACTATGGCTCGTGCAATACCGACACGTTGGCGTTCTCCCCCTGAAAGCTCGTGCGGGAAGTTCCACATTTTGTCTCCAAGGTCGACAAGGTCAAGCACATGTGGCACATCAGCATTTATTTCATCATCCAAACGTCCCGCAGCTTCCATAGCAAACGCTATGTTTTCATACGTCGTACGATTGGGAAGTAGTCTGAAGTCCTGAAACACAGTTCCGATACGACGACGGTACTTCGTAAGGTGTGCACGTCGAAGCTGGTGAATATCAGTGGAATGAAAATACACTGCGCCTTGCGTGGGGTGTTCTTCCGCAAGCAGAAGCTTCAGGAGGGTCGTTTTCCCAGCACCAGAGTGTCCGACAATAGAGACAAATTCACCTGGGGCGACGGAGAGCGTTACCTCATGGAGGGCAACAGAATTATCAGTGTAGTGTTTTGAAACGTTATCGAAGTAAATCATTTGAATGAATGCACTTGATTGGTACCGAACAGAATGCTTTCACACTCTGCGTACTCGTACGCAAAGTAGTATACCACGAGAATATATCCCTGTAACAATTATTGTGAAATATCGTTAGGAATTGGTGCTTCAAGGAACATATCGAGCTCCCCCCGCTCCAGCACATCGTCTATTTTCGCAGTTTCTACCCCCGTTCTATGGTCTTTTATCATCTGGTATGGGTGGAGTACGTACGAGCGAATCTGGCTACCCCACTCTATTTTTCCTGCGTCAGTCGAAAGTTCCGCAAGCGTTTCTTTACGTTCTTCCTCCATACGACGCACAAGTTTTGCCTCAATAAGGGCGAACGCCTTTTCTCTGTTTGCATTTTGTGTACGCTCGCCTTCTACATGAACGGCGATACCAGTCGGTGTATGTACCACACGAACTGCAGTCTCTCTCTTATTGACGTTTTGCCCACCTGGGCCACTTGATTTTGCAAATGATATGTCGAGATCCGTCTCGGGTATTTCAAGCTGTTTCTTCTCTATCACAGGGAGCACTTCAACGAGTACAAAACTCGTGTGGCGCTTGGCGTTTGAATTAAACGGTGAGATACGCACCAAGCGGTGAACGCCGTACTCATGTTTTAGGATGCCGAATGTGCCCTTCGCATCTACTTCAAAGGAGAGGTTACGGTACCCACCGTGGTCGTTTTCATGTGTGTGAAGTATGTGCCACCCCCATCCTTTTCGTTCAAAAAGTTTTTGGTACATGCGAAAAAGGATACTCGCGAAGTCCTCTGCATCATCACCACCTGCTCCTGCATATATGGATATAATGGCTCGGCACTTGTCGTACGGTGAACCACCCTCTTTTTCAGTTTTTAAATCTTGCAGTTCTTGGATTAACGCTTGAGCTTTTTCGGGATTACTCCAAAAGTCAGGCTGACACATTTCATACTCGATTTGCGTAATACGGTGCGCCTTGGTGTTTTCTTCTTCCATATAGCAACTTTACCACAAATTTCTTCTGCTAAAGCATGTGTTTTGACACATGCTCGCACGAACATTTTCCAGAGAAAATGTTTTAGTGAGCCGTCTCCGAGGATCGAACTCGGGACCTTTGCGTTACGAGTGCAATGCTCTACCAACTGAGCTAAGACGGCGTGACTATACTAAATACTAGTAGTAGTACTAGAATTAGTACTAGTATTTAATGAGCCGTTGCCCAGGATTGAACTGGGGACCTCATCCTTACCATGGATGCGCTCTACCAACTGAGCTACAACGGCATGTTCTGCTCAAGAGAACCTTCTGTATCTTATAGGACTTTCGCAAGCGAATGTGCAGTACAACAAGGAAATGCGACCAATTTTTCTTATGACCCTAAGTACTCCTGCCTGCCCCGTACCCATTGCGAAACTTTGTGGTACTGGGGTGGTGCGTCGTTTGCGTAAGCCCTATCCTAATACATTCTTCCCAATACATCAAACAGACAGACGTTTACAAGCCTCACGAGCTGCTTCTTTCACTTGGGGATAGGTCGCTTTTTGTTCAATATCCTCAACAGGTAACCAAATGTAGTCCGTCACTTCTTTCTTTTCTATAGACACTTTTGACTTCAAACCTACTTCACACATAAAAAACTTCACCTGTTTGTCTACCTTCACCCCGTTTCGAGAAAAGGAATACTTTAGAGAAATAGGGTGCTCGGTGGACAACTCGCCTTTTAGATTTGTTTCTTCCTTAAGCTCTCGTAATGCTGTTTCTCCGTCCGTCTCCCCTTTTTCTTGTTTGCCCTTTGGAAACTCCCAGTACCCACCAGTTCG
Source organism: Parcubacteria group bacterium GW2011_GWD2_42_14 (assembly GCA_000998045.1). Taxonomy (GTDB): domain Bacteria; phylum Patescibacteriota; class Minisyncoccia; order Phycocordibacterales; family UBA12088; genus UBA12088. Next base: position 11,876 of record LCCS01000013.1, on the reverse strand, counting down.
CAAAACCATTAGAACCTCAACAGTTCCGTTTTTCATCCGTCTCCACGGTATACATCCACTAGCTACTTCCTTCATATCTGAATACAGTAACATAAAAAGCATTTAAATTGTGACAACGCGGGGGGAATAGAATTACTAAAATTAGTTGACAAAATATCAAAATCTGATTTAATAAAAATTAGAAACCTTCAACGATACCAAGAAATTATAGAAACAAAAGGATGAAGGAGGAACTTGCCTATGTATCGGAAACTGAGCACCATGGAAGGACAAGAATGGCTTTCGACACCTGAGGGTCAGGCATGGCTCTCAACATCAGAAGGGTTTAACTGGCTCATGTGTGGTGATTCGTGGATGTGGCTCCGAACAAAGATTGGCTTCGTTTGGCGCCAAACCACGTATGGGAAGATGTGGCTTAATACATTCCACGGAAATAGTTGGACCTTTTGGTCATCAACTTTTCCAGGGCAATATCCTCCCTGTCTATATCTCACAGAGTAGTTTTTCATTTATTCTCTATCTACACCGTGGAAAATTCTGCGGTGTATTCTTTTTTTCAAGATAAAACTTTTTCTTCGCGTCATTTTCCACAGGCTTCTTTACTCGCAACTCAGAACTCGTTTTCTTTTTTCGAACTAGGAACTGTGAACTTGGAACTTTTTCCAACTCGTTACTCGTTACTCGCCTTACTCGTTACTACCCTTCGGACTTATTCATACCGCAAAGCCTCCATGGGACTTTTCCTGGAAGCTTTTCGCCCCGGTACCAGAGCATAGCTCGGTACGGGGTTTATGCGGGGCATGCCCCGCATGAAAGCGGTTACCTTTAAAATCATCACAAGAATTATGTGACTACTCATACCGCAGAGCCTCCATAGGACTCTTTTTGGAAGCTTTTCGTGCGGGGTACATCCCAAAAACAAGACCAATCACAACAGAAAAGACGAGCGCGCCTAGCGAGGTTGAGAACGGTAGCTGAAACGTCCAGTTAAGTTCAGTGAACCGGACTATCCCGAGACCAGCCAGATATGACACCAATGCACCAAACAGTATGCCGAGTGCACCACCCAAAAAAGTGAGGAGCATAGCCTCTATTAAAAACTGTCCGAGTACGTCAGCATCGGTCGCCCCTACGGCTTTGCGCAAACCTATTTCTCGAGTCCGCTCTGTTACGGAAATGAGCATCATGTTCATGATACCAATTCCCCCAACAACGAGCGCTACTGCAACGACAGCAGAGAGGAACAGTGTCAGCGAAAGAAGAATGGTTCCTACTTGTTCTGCCATCGCTGCAGGCGTGCGAACCGCAAAATCATTTTCTTCACCCTCTTCCAACTCATGGGTTTCGCGAAGGGTGAGCTCTACATCCTTCTCTGTACGAGCAAGATTTGCAGGATCATCTACTCGAACCAAAAACTCGTTAAAATGTGATGTCCCTGTAAGATATGTCTGAGCGGTGGTGTATGGGATAAGTACAAGCGTATCAACATCGTTAAATGCTACTTGTCCTGTTTTGGGCAGCACGCCCACCACACGAAATTTTCTACCTTTTATTGTTATTCTTTCTCCGAGTCCAGACATTTGTCCAAATAGTTCTGTTTGCACAGTATATCCAATGACCGCAACAGATGATTTTTCTTTTATTGCATCCTCTCCAAACATTATTCCCTCAGACGGATAGATGTCGAAAATATCGGTGTATGTTTCTGCTTCAGCTCCTATGATTTGTGGCACGTAGCTCTCATTCCCATATGAGACTGCCCCTGACACCATAACAAAAGGTGAAGCACTTACCGCATGAGGTACATTTTCTTTCCGCAAAATTGCATCAATGTCTTCTTGTGTGAGGTTTTCAGCAAAAAGCACATTCGTAATATCCGCCAAACTTTCCGGTTCTCCCCCTGGTTGCACTGCCATTATGTCTGCACCAAGTCCACTGATTTCATCTAAGACAAGTGCTTGGGTCCCTGCTCCAAGTGAAGCAACGATAATAACTGCGGCCACACCAATAGCAACTCCGAGTAGCGTCAAAAATGTCCTTGAAGGTTTCGTCTTCAATCCATGTACCGCAAGTTCAAATGAGTTGAGTATTCTCATCCCGTTAGAGACAGGTCACGAAGTGACCGTCGGTTAAATTATTAATTATCGGTACATGTATCATATTCCTTTATATTAAAACACATTCAGACTCCATACTGTTTTGGTCTCTAACGGGACTCATCCCGTTAGAGACAGGTCACGGAGTGACCGTCGGTTAGATTAATAATGGTTGGTATTTTTATCATAGTATATATTTGAACCATCACAAGAAAGATAAATTATTCTCGTCTCTAACGGGACTCATATTTCTGTATCACTCTGAAGTCTACCATCCTGAATGAATAGCATCCGTCGTGCATGGTTCGCTATTTTTTGATCGTGAGTAATCAAGATAATGGTATGACCAAGAGTATGCAGTGCCTTGAGAAGTTCCATAACATCCGTTCCGGATTTTGTATCAAGATTACCTGTCGGCTCGTCTGCAAAAATAAGCTTTGGTTTGTTGATAAGAGCACGCGCAATGGCGACACGTTGTTTCTCGCCACCTGACAGGGTATATGCCTCATGGTCTATCCGATGTGAAAGCCCTACTTGTGCTACGACTTTTTCTGCACGAGTACGCCATTCCTTTTTAGGCACCGAGGAGTAGTACAAGGGCATGTAGATATTTTCCAGTACCGTTTGACGTGGCATGAGGTTAAATTGCTGAAAGACAAAACCAAGCTCTTCGTTGCGTACACGAGCAAGTTCTGACGGCGTAAAATCCTGAAAAAGCTTTCCTGTAAATTTGTAGATACCCGAGGTTTGTGGATCTAGGAAACCCAGAATATGCAACAATGTTGATTTTCCAGACCCCGAAGGTCCCATAATCGCAACAAACTCACCTTCTTGTATCACAAAACTGGCTCCTCGAAGTGCTTGCGTACCGTCCGTATATGTTTTTACGAGGTCAACTACCTCAATAAGAGGGGTCATCCCGTTAGAGACAGGTCACGGAGTGACCGTCGGTTAGATTATTAATTGTCTGTACAGTTACCATACTCCATATTTTACTACTTTCAGAAACAATACCGTTTTAGTCTCTAACGGGATCACGCTTCTTCAACATACAGAACAATTTCTTCACCTTCTTCTAACCCTGAGGTAACTTCTACAGTTCCTTCTGAACCACGTAATCCGATTTCAATATTTTTCTCAGTGAAAATACCATCAGAGAAAACACGCACGTAACTCTGGGACCCCTTTCGCAACACACTACGTATGGGTACAAAGAGTACATCTTTGCGCATGTCAGTACGTATCTCAATATCGGCAGTCATCCCTGGACGAATCTGAACATCCTCCAATTCTGCGTCAGTGAGTCTAAGTGTGGTCTTGTAGGTTGGTACGCCATCTCGTATGGTCTCAGAAAGTGCTATCCTAACAACCTCTGCATTAAACACGTCCCCTCTCTCAAATGCGTCAAAGGTAATCGTGCAGGAGTCACCAAGTTTAACGCGAGCAATATCTGCTTCCGGTATATACGCCTCTACTTCAAACGTTCCCTCTGTAATAAGCTCGGCAATAGGTTCGTAGGGAGTCACCATTTCTCCTGACTCAAAAAATACTTTTGATACTACCCCCGCTCGGGGGGCATTGAGCACACTATCTCCAAGTTGCTTTGTCGTCTTATTCAACCCTGCAAGTGCAGTCGCCACCATAGCCTCCTGTACAGAAATTGTCTCATCGGACACACCTGCTTCAGAGAGCTCAAGGTCTCGGAGAGCGAGTGAGAGTGATGCCTCTGCAGAAAGTAAGGCAGTATGGGAAGTGAGGACCTCTCCACGCACGGTACTTACCGCAGTACGCGCTCCTGTGATAGAGGTTTGAAAGGTCTCATACACTGTTTGATCATAGGTATCACTTGCTGCATAGTCATTGATAACTTTCGCCAAGGTAGTCAGAAAATCTTCAATGTAGAGTAGGTCACGACTTGTCGCCAATAATGCCTCGTCGACTGGTACTGTGGTATCACTTGCGCGTGTTTTCATATTCATAAGAAGCGTTTCAATCTCTTTACGCTTTTCAGTAAGCTCAAGCTTCGTTGCTTCATCTGCCTTGAGATAGTACTTGGTAGTGCCATAGGTAAACGCCACTCCAAGCTCAGGACTCGTGGATTTTTTCATTTCAAAAAGTTCATCAGCTTTTTCATGTATAGCATCGTCTGCGTACACAAACGCTCTCTCGAGTACCGCGCGGGAGGTCTCTTGGGTTTGGGTAAGAGCCCTTTCTGCCTGTATCACAGACTCATCTTTCAACGCCTTCTCTTCATAGCGTAGCGGTGCAAGTAATTCTTTCAACTTTGCTTGTTCGCCTGCCAAACGTGCTTCAGCTTCTTGTACTGCATATTCCGACGTGCCTGTGTCAAGTACTGCAATACGAGTATTTTTTTCAACTTGAGTCCCCTCTTCTATCGCTAAATGTTCCAAACGTCCACCCGTTGAAAAAGCGAGTGTCATTCGTGTGGTGGGTTCAACATGTCCTGTAACTGAAACATCATTGTATACCTGACCACGTTCTACTTTGACTGCTTCAAAACTCGGTGTGTCGTTGCCCGAATCTCGAGTCATCCAAAAAATAGCTCCGAGCACAAGCACAAAAAGAAACACATACATCTTTGTCCGCATTTTCATGAGTACTGTCAGTATACCGCACAGGAGGGTTTCTCTGTGTGCGTTTTTACACACTAGTTCTTACATAAACAGTGTATTTCTTTGTCAAACTTCACAAAATGTCGTTCACTGTACGACATGTACAGCTCACTCCATTTTGTTCGTTTTCCTAGAACTACACCACAAGAGTATTTCCATTTTTATAGTCGCGGTGCTCCTTAAAAATTAGGTCGCATCCGTTTATGTAAGACCTATAAGAGCCGGAGAATAGGTCTAAAAAATAACTTCGAGTGAAACACCATCTGCCTGAACATCTGCTGAGTACGAAACATTTAGGTGTGGAGCAATATCTTTGATAAGCTTTGAAAAAACAAAAGACTGATCCAGTGCTCCGCGCGCCTCTTGAGCGACTACCAGGTTTACATATTCCTGTGCGTTGGGGACTTTGTCTGCCATAACAATAAAAATATACTTTTTATCCGTTTCCTTTTGTGCATGGAAACCACGCATAGTTACCTTTGTCTGTGGGGGAACACACGACAGAAAAAATTTTGCAATAGACCAAATAAAAAGTTTTGTCAGCGACACATCCATCTCTCGTTCTTTATTTTCATCCTCAATTTCAGCTTCGAGGATAAGTCCATGTCGTTCATACTGCATTTTCAACTCTGCAGTGGCTTGACGTATCTCAGCAGGAAGATTTGTTTTTGTAATATCGCCATCATATGAATTACTGAGTATCTTTCCAGCAACATGCGCATGTTTCGTTAGGGCAATTCCAAGTTCTGTAGAAGCCGAAATTCCTGAAAGATATTTTTCTCTTTTTTCCTTATCTTTATACGATTTCTCTAGGAGTTCCACTTGCCACTTGGTCGCAGTAAGTGGTGCAAGTAAATCATGTGCCATCACCTGCAACAGAAGTGCATTATGATCTATCATCTTTTTCATATAAACGCCTCAACACTGTATCAATCACCACTTCAAGCGCAGTGTTTGCTTTGTTAAGAAATATAGCATTATGTTTTGTGGCCTCAAGCTTCAGTCCACCTTCCCCAGAAAGTGTAGTGAGTATCACCACAGGTGTCTTTTTGTCAGAAGCACGAAGCTCTTCAAGAATCTGCATACCACTTTTCCCTGGGAGCATGATATCAAGTATGACGCAATCTGGATTATGCTCTTGTATTAAGCCTAGTACCGTCAATCCATCACCTGTTTCAATAACATCAACACCTAACGAAAGTAGCCGTTCAGCCATAAACTGCCGTAATGGAACATCATCTTCCACCACGAGCACTTTCCATTCTTTTTTTTTCTTAAAAAAATCAAATAATCCCATGCGTTTGTTTTTAAAGTCTCTTTTCTATAGCACTCACCACTTCGTCCAATGATGTTGAGGATTTGTTGTAAAATTCTGAATCAAGTCTGGTGGCATCTGCACGTAAATCTTCTGATCCCAGCAGATTTGAGAGTATGACTACTGGCATAGTATACCCCGAGTTCCTCAACTCTTCTAAGAGAGAGATACCGTCTTCCATGGGAAGAATGAGATCTAACACAAGAGCATTCGGCTTTTCGGACGCAACGATCGTTAAAACCCCTTGTGCAGCACTTGCCTCAAGCACAACGTATCCTTTTTCCCTAAACTTATCTGCGAGTGCACTCCTTAGAACCGCGTCATCCTCGACGACAAGTATTTTTCGAAAATGTTTAATAAATTTGCTTAATGACATAGTACTGTTTTGAAATTGTATTTTTAAATGAGATGTATTAATACTACATATTTTTGCTGGGCAACGATGAAATGCAACCTAATTTTTAACGACCGCAGGAAGTATAAAAATGGGAATGCCCCTGTGGTACGTCGTTTGCGTGAAGTCCTTCTATCCTACCCTTTTCATAGACTCCATACAAGCATATTCTCTGTAAAGCTCCCTACACCACTCGAACAGCTTCCTCTATTGTGGTGGTTCCTGACAGTATTTTTGAGACCGCATCTGCCTTAAGTGTCTTCATGCCGTTTTCTATTGCATAATTCTGTATTTCATTTAGCGGTTTTTCCTCAAACATCATGTTACGAATTGCATCATCAAAAACCATGATGGAAAAAATACCCGTTCTTCCCTTAAATCCTGTCTGTTTACATTTTTCACAACCTTTTCCCTTATAAAAAGGTTCTTCAACATTTTCTAATCCAAAATACTTGAGGTGTGTTTGCGAAGGTGTATATGGTTGTTTGCAAAAGTCGCAAACACGACGAACAAGTCGCTGAGCAATAATACAGTTCAGTGTATGAGCAAGAATACTTCGTGGAATTCCCAGTTCTATCAGTCGAGCTATCGTACTGATAGTAGTATTTGCATGAATCGTTGAACCGACAATTCGCCCAACAAGCGCACTGCGAACCGCATGCTCAGCAGTTTGCGGATCCCGAATCTCTCCTACCATGAGAACGTCAGGGTCTTGCCTCAACACAGAAGCCATCGCAGCTTCATAGGTAAATCCACGCTCCTCTCGAATTTCACATTGACGGAGCCAACTCAAATGAAACTCAATAGGGTCTTCGAGCGTAATAATGTTTTTTTCGTCACTACGCAACTCACTCATGATTGAATAGAGTGTTGTTGTTTTACCTGAACCTGTAGGCCCTGTAATAAGCATCATGCCGTAGGAGGTCAGCAGTACCTCGTGAAGCTTTCCCAGTGAATCCATATCCATTCCAAGCCCATCAATGGTTATAAGTGCATTTTCACGATTTAAGATACGCATAACCACCACTTCCCCATTCACCGAAGGGAATACTGAAACTCGAATATCAAAGTAGTGTTGTTTATTCCCCAGCTCCATGCCGTGTTGAGAACTATGCATCTCTTCTTGCTCTTGCTCAGTAGCTGATTTCTTAACCTCTTCCTGCACCAGCTCTATGTGTCCGTCTTGGGGAGTTGCATGCTCAGCGATGTCCATATCACCCAAAACCTTGATAGCATTAAGAATCTCCTCATATTCTTCAATAGAGCGCTCCATGTACTGATGAAGAACGCCATCAATGCGAAAACGTACCAGGTAGCTGTAATCTTTTGGTTCAAAATGCACATCAGATGCACCTTGCATAATAGCCTCACCAAGAACTCCTCGGGCAAAAAGCAACGCGTCCTGATGAATCTCTTGTGCTTGTTCCTCCTTCTCCCTGACAGGTGGAGTTGGCGAAGGCCGTTCGACATATCCCTGTTCCTCCTCCAACTCTTGTTCAGGACTTCTTCTCAAACGAAAATCCGATGGTTTGCGCACAAAGCGTCGTTGCTCTGGTGGGTATGTAGAGTTTGAAAGTTGGTTTGTTGTGTAACGACCCATATCATTCCAATAATAGCAGAGGGTGCCGTATGTACACTAGTTAAAAGTTAAATGTTGAATGTTTAAAGTTGAAAGTTCCTATTCAGTAGTGATTCCGTCAAAGTGTTCTTCAACATCATCTGCTTTTGTTTTGTGTATAGTACCGTCCTTGTGTTCTGCTGGAGAATATATGGAGTACAGTCGAAGTGGCTCATCCCCCGTATTAACAACATTGTGGTTTGTTCCCGCAGGAATGATTACTGCCCAATCTTTTGAAAGCGTGTGCTCTACGCCATCAAGCGTTACGTTTGCTTTTCCGGCCTCGATGCGAATAAATTGATCGAGCGTATGTACTTCCGCACCAATTTCGTCTCCCGGCTGAATGGTCATGAGTACCAGCTGACTATATTTCCCTGTATACAGCACCTTACGATAGTTTTCATTTTCTATTGTTTCTTTCTCCATGTTTGTAATGTAGCCTTTCATAATGTAATAAGTTAGTTGTATACCTCTACGAGACCTACGCAAACGGCGCATTTCTTCGTTGCCCTACACAAAATACTTCTCACCGTACTACCTATACGCCTCGCAGTATTTTGTTTGAGCGCCTCGAACTGCATCCATTTGCGTAAGTCTTGGCTACATTATACCACTGTAAAAATCCGCTCGCCGAGAAAAGTCTGTCCTAATGCTTTTCTTATTCTGTCCTAAGAGCATCTACTGGTTCCAATTTTGCTCGCATTGTTTTGCGTATGACGGTTTACGACTGTTCTTGTTTGAGTAAACGTGCTTTTTGCCGAACACCTCGGTTGTACCCTCCAAGCGTACCATTACTTCGAACAACACGATGACACGGTATAGCAGGATCAAAATTGGTATGCAAAATAGCGCCTACAGCACGAGCTGCCTGTGGATTACCTGCATCAGTCGCGACTTCTTTATACGTGCGTGTCTGCCCTTTCGGTATAGCTCGAACTACTGTAAAAACACGTTCTCGAAAAGAGTTCAGGTACATACTGAAGATAGTTTACTTATTTAAGATGGTAATGGTGAGTTGAAGGACGGTAGCAAATAGTCCCCACGCAAGATATGGTATGTTGCTGTACGTGACCCACGAAGCATAGGGGTGTATAACCCACAACGCCCACATGAGCGTACCTACTACCAAAAGTATATCGAGCGCTGCGAGAACATTATTCTGAAGTCCAAATTGTATGGGAGTAAACGCAAGGTTAAAAATGATATTAAGAATAAAAGGAAGTGCAACTATAAAAGGAATCTTTTCCTTTTACTTACAAGTACCCCACATATCCATACGAAATAGCAATGATGATATAGAGCACAGTCCACACAGGACCAAAAACCCAAGCAGGCGGTGCCCATGTTGGTTTACTCAGAGTTTGATACCAGCTGTACGTCTCCATCAATATAGTATACCAGCAAAATGAGGTAACTGGGATATAAAAACGGACATTTCAGACAACTACGGACGAAGGGACTTGGTCCGACTCACTAAGGGTTGTTCAGAGCAAGCTCTTCAAATCCTAAGTGGTCGCGACCCCAGTTCGTCTATCGCTTCGCGATATGACTCCGATCTTCAAGTCCCTTACGGGAGCAAAGCAGTTTGCTCGCTCGTCCGCGCACACAAAAAGCCCCGAAGGGCTTTGTGCGTTTGCGCGGACGAAGGGACTTGACGATACTTCACTAACCACTTTTCTTCGCAATGCTCGAAAAGATGGTAAGTGTGTTTCGTCTAGGCTCGGTCTCGCCTTCTCCGCTTCGCTCCGAAGTCGGCTTCGCGACCTCCGCCTTTCAAGTCCCTTCGTCCGCTACAAAATTGCAAAAACCCAAAGCTTTCGCTTTGGGTTTAGCATTTTGCGCGGACGAAGGGACTTGAACCCTCAACCTCCCGCGTGACAGGCGGGTGCTCTAACCAGTTGAGCTACGTCCGCAGGACGTAACGAGATTAGAGTACCGCAAGTATGCAAAAATTACAAGAGCATGTAGCATGCCTTGCAATCCTTGCGCTTACTAGCCTACTTCTTCCAATCTTCGACTACGACGCGCTTATTTTTTTCGTCAATTGTAAGTTTGAGTTTTTGGCGATCTTGCCAACCCCACATGCGTACAATCTCGATAGGTAATGTAAGCGCATAACTCTTTCCGCCTGCAAGCTTAAAGAGTGAGCGTACATTCCTTTCTTCTAATTTTCTTCGTGCCATATGCAGAAAGTATAGCATTCTCATTTTATAATGCTAGTACTGGGTAACTACAATCTTAGTATTTACTACGCAAGTATTGTATTTGCAAGAAAATAGCGTGTTTGTTAGGTACTTTGTGGTTTTTTTCACAAAAATACCATATAAAAAAGTAGATTAATATCAATATATTTACACCACACAATACAATTATAATTTTAAAAGACCTTTTAAATACACCACTTCACCAAATTTGAGACAGAAGTGAGATAGCGTATCAAAAAGTTGCAACTTTCAAATGCAAAACATCCACCTTGGAGCAGATGTTTACTTGTGTCGGGGGAGAGAATTGGTCACGAGTTGCTAAGGATTATTCATCGCACCTCCTCAAATCCTAAGCACTCTCGACCCCGCCTCAGCGCTTACTCGTACTTAGGCACGCGCGCTTCCGGCTTTCAATTCTCACTACCAAGCTTTATATAGAAAAAATGAGGGTGACCACCCTCCTTTTTTCTATATGTGTCGGGGGAGAGAATTGAACTCTCGACCTCAACTTTATGAGTGTTGTGCTCTAACCAACTGAGCTACCCCGACAACCTTAGACGCCAGAGTACCACGATTACTTCAACCATTCAATTATGAGAGATGTGGGTAGAACATGTTTAAAAAAAAATTTAGCCCATCCCGATACATATCAAGATGGACTAAGTTTTTTACGGACTGAAGCCATAGTTTGACCTACTATCTGCGTGTAGGACATGCAGGTAGACGAACACCCCCAAACCACAAGTCATAGTGCCAGCAAGCGGTACTGTGGCCAACGTTTACCCTGCAACGACGAAACATGATGAAGTATAAGTTACCCTGAAAATCCTCCCAGAGAGCTCCGTGAGGGTTCTCGTCAGCGAAGGTGGGGTCTGCTTCATTAACCGCAATTATCGCCATAGGGTCGTTCTTGAGCTTACGTCGTTTGAGTGCCATCTTAAGATCGTCGTCGCTCATATAATCAATATCAGAATACTCCCATGGCTCTGGTTTGAAGAACACAACCTCCACTTCATCACCCTCACCTATAGGCATACAGCACACAACTTCGCGGTCTATGTTCTGTGTGCGATTGGTGGCATCCAATGCTTCCTGCTGAGTACGGTTACGATTTACCTTAACTCTACGGACAATGTGGTTGCTCACCGTTTCAACTTGTTCACGAAACGTTGTGAACAGTATTCTTCCGAGTTTCTCGGCACCGAGAACTTGATTGAGAACCTGTTGAACGACCGCGGAAGGGATCTCAAAGCGATGGTCGCACATGACGTCACGGAGTTTATCTAAAACTTCTTCGATCTGACCGTGAGTCATCGGTGCTTCGGGTACGGTCTGTGTCATAGCGTCACCCTTTCTTTTGATTTTCCTCTACGCCGAGGAAGCCACTATCCTGTATGGTCATAGCAAGGAGACCCCCGAGCTACTCAAGGGACTTTTTGCTATGACCTACATATAGCCTGAGTTGTATCAAAGAACTATATTTAGGTTAGTACTATTTTCGCATATGTCAACACTCTTCGGTAATGTGCACACACATATGGCGGATTTAGTAGAGTAGCTAAATGACCGTCAAAATGAACGAAACAATCCAAATGGAGCGATATCAGTGGATACTG
>LCCS01000012.1 GCA_000998045.1 Parcubacteria group bacterium GW2011_GWD2_42_14 | reverse complement strand
CGCATTTCCTCTGCGAGACGCGAAAGACGCTCATACTCTGAGGCCAAGTAACTTGTCTTTTGATTGCTTTTAAATTCAGTTATATCCACCATACTAGTATACGCCAAAACCGCCCTAGGGACGGTTTTATTAGTTCACGGAGCAAGCTATTTCTTTGCTGCTGCTACTCGACGCTTGAATTTGTCCACTCGTCCTGCTGTGTCCACAACAGTTTCTTTACCTGTGTAGAACGGGTGCGAAGCACTTGATAATTCAACCTTTACAAGAGGGTATTCCTTTTTATCAGTCCATTCCCCAACCGCATTGGTTTGAATAGTTGAACCAATCAAAAAACGCTCACCGCTTGAAGTGTCCTCAAATACTACTTTTCGATAATTTTTTGGGTGTATTTTTGCTTTCATCCCGTTAGAAATTATTCTAATAACTCTATTCTCATTTAAAAAATTAAAAAACCTTAAATAATACGTACTTTACCCGTTCTTTGTATAATTTCTAACGGGATTCATGTTTATGTTGGAGAACAATACCAGAGTAAGCGATGGTTGACAAGCCCGAACACTCACTTTGTTCCTGTGCCCCTGGCACGCACTGCAGTGCAGGAACAAAGTAAGTGTACGGGCAAGTGTGCCGAGTTGAAAGTTAAAAAACTTATAAAAACTGACATATTAATACTATAATTAAAACTAGTGGAAATACTAGTATTAATTTAGCTTAAAACTTGTTGACTCGTTTCGTCTTTCTTTCGAACTTTTAACTTTCAACATTTAACTTTCAACTTTTAAAGGCTCTTTAGTATATCTATATCACTCTGGAAATCAGCGGCATGGCCCATCACGCCATCCCCATAGAAAGCATAGGCTGGGTTCGTAGCATTTCCACCTGCAAAATACTTGAGCGCAGCCATGCGTTCTGCTGCGAGTGTGCCAGCATCGGCACCCAAATCTTTCATGTAGAGAGCGGTCGCAAGAAACGCATCTTGATTATCCCATGGGTTTGAAGGGCTTTGCTTCCCTCGTACCACACGTAAGCGGTCAGCGTTTGCATCATATTTCCAAGGTCCAGCATAAAAATCAGCAACAGAACTACTGTAGCCACAGCCACCAGTTTTGAGGTTGATGTACCCACCATAACAAGCCCACGTACTTGGGATAAACTGCGCTGGGCCCATAGCACCACCCCAGCCATACCCCGGTTTTGCAGAAACAGGCATACTGTTTGGATCGAGCCCGAGCGTTGAAACAATCACCTGAAACACTGGCCTGTCACGAGTAGGATGCATATCGACAGACCACGTACCATTACCAAGAAATTCTCCTAATCGCGTTTCTTGCTTTAACACCCCTAGAATGAAGGCAGGCCGAACACCTGTTTTGTTCCCAGCAAATGTTGCAAACTCGATAGCGTCAACAAGATTGATAGCCGAGGTACCTCTGAGCTCAAAAAGCTCAGTTCGGATTTGTGCAGCCGTCTTTTGATTGGTGTTGATGTACTCTTGATACTTAGACTCCTCTCCCTTGGTCGCACGCAACACTTTTGCTTTTTCAGATTCTTGATTTTGTAGTCTGTCACGCTGAAGCTTTTGTAACTCATGAAGCTCTTCTTCTTCCGCCTTTCTGTTACTTAATATTTGTGCTGCATCAAGGTTTTTGTCACGAAGCCCCTCAAGCTCGCGAAAACTCTTTTCAAGCGCTAACTTGACCTCATGAAAATCATCAACCTCTTCAAAAAATTCTGAGAAGCTTTTTCCTGAAAAAACAACTTCAACAAGTGATTGATCATCCAGCTCCGCCGTCCTACGCACCAAGCCAGCCAAGGATTCCTTTTCGCGGTTTATTTTTTCTTGCAGTTCAAGGACGGTGGCTTCTTTCAAAAAAATATCTTCCGTAAGATCGGCTATAGCAACTCGCTGTGCATCTATCGCCAGCCGTGATTTACTTATTTCGGCGTCAATGATTTCAAGGTCACGTTCCAAGGAAACTCTTTCTCCCTGCTTGGACTGAAGTATCTCCTGCTGTTGTTTGATGAGTGTCTCAAGGTGGGCAAGCTCACTCTCAAGTTGTGCACGACGCTTCGCTATCGTAGCTTCATCAATAGATGCAGCTAAGGTAGTCTCGAAAGCAAAGTAGCCAGCACCAAGACTCAGTACTGAAAAACATAGTAGGTACACAAAAACAGTACGCCTCATAAAATTGTGCACATAGTATACCCTGCAAATGCACTCTTGAGTAGTTTTTCATACACAACAAAAAACCACGGTTGTGCTGTGGTTTTTTGTTGTGTATGTAATTTTTATTTTATTTTATTTATTGTCTGATGCAGATTCCTCTTCCTTACCTTTCTTTTCAACCTCAACTGAAGCAACATCGCCGGACACCTCACTTTCCTCTTCTTCTCGCGGTGCTTGTACCAATGCAACGACTTCTTCAGGTTCCGCATCGGCGACTACTCCCTGAGGAAGCTTGATATCTTTAACCTGTAATTGATCCTCAAAGGTTACAAGACTTGAAATATCCACCAACACTTCTGAAGGAAGATCTTTCGGAAGAGCTTTGATAGGAAGTGTAAACATAACTTTAATCAACGTACCACCAAGTCCTTTTTCAGCAGGCGAAACTCCAACAAACTCAAGGGGCACCTCAACATCAACAACCGTGTCTGCTTGAATTGCATAAAAGTCAGCATGAGTCGGAGTACCGTACAAAGGGTCATGCGCAACATCTTGTATCAACACTGATACTTTTTTATCAAGTCCAGAAAGTGTAAGTACTGTTGATTCTCCTGCTTCACTCCATATTTTTTCAAATTCCTTGGTGTTTAAGAGAATTGTCTCGGCTTCATTATTGGGACCATACACAACAGCAGGCATTTTCCCTTGTGCACGAAATGCACGACAGGCCTTTGACCCCCCCTGTGTTCGCTTTTCTACTGTTACGGTATATGTCATATGTGAATGCGAGTATACCTGATTTCGCGAAGCATGCAATACTTGGTACAATTACCTAGGTGAAAACTTAATAAGCTAGGACTTACACAAACGGATGCAGTTCTAGGAAAACGAACAAAATGGAGTGAGCTGTACTCGTCGTACAGTGAATGACATTTTGTGAAGTTTGACAACGAAATGCGCCGTTTATGTAAGTCTTATAAGGAATATTAATTATGGAAGAATTAGATTTTGTAGCAATAGGAGACATCACAACTGATGAGTTTATTCAGCTTCGTAGTGACCGAGCTATGGTAAGCAAGGATCTTTCAGGCAGAAATGTCCTCTCAATGTACTTTGGGGATAAACTTGAATTTGAAAATGCAGTAAATGTACCAGCGGTCGGTAACAGCCCAAACGCTGCGGTATCTGCTAACAGGTTGGGGCTCAAGACGGGTCTGGTTACTGACATCGGCAATGACGAAGGTGGTAAAGAAATTACTCAATGGCTTGAAAAAGAGGGTATCGACACACGCTTTGTTGATATTCAGGAAGGAAAAGAAACAAACCATCACTATGTCCTTCGCTACGGCCCTGAGCGAACTATTCTTATTAAGCATGAAAAATATGACTACGTAGTACCGGAAATGGGTTCTCCTAAATGGATATACTTTTCATCTATCGGTGAGCATGGCATACAGTATCATCATGACATTGCCCAGTACGTACAAGCACACGAAGGTACAAAGCTGTCTTTCCAGCCGGGATCGTTTCAAATTTTACTTGGACACGAGGCTCTGAAAGATGTGTATGAAGCTTGTGAGTTATTCTTTTGTAACAAAGAAGAGGCACAACAAATACTTGCTACAGACGAGTCTGACATTCCTGAATTGCTAAAACGTATGAGAGACTTAGGACCTACTATTCCTGTCATTACAGATGGTCCACAAGGGGCATATGCACTTGCAGACGATGGGGTATGGCACATGCCTATGTACCCTGACCCTGCACCTCCTGTAGATCGCACTGGGGCGGGCGATGCATTTTCCTCCACATTTACTTCTGCGCTTGCTCTTGGTCATGATATTCCTACTGCACTACGATGGGGACCTATAAACTCCATGTCTGTCGTACAGTACGTAGGAGCTCAAGCAGGCTTACTCACACGAGAACAACTTGAAGATTATTTAGCCAAGGCACCTGCGGATTACGTGGCGAGGAAAGTATAAACGGAGTTGAAAGTTGAATGTTAAAAGTTAAAGTATACCCTTTACTCTGATATAGGAACGAAGTTTAAAGCAATCAATTACAACATACACAAGCCCGTATACACGGGCTTGTGAACTTTCTACATTTAACTTTCAACTTTAAACTTTTTTGTAAGGTGTTGCTGAAAGCTGAATAATCGCCTCAAAGTTATCCATAGGAGATGACTTATTGCGTTTCGTATGTTTGCAAAGAACACATCGATGCACAATGACATACGTATCGCTTTTATATTCTACTTGCACAGGACGCATCATTCCATTACAGGTGGCTTTTCTGTCCCCAGGGTGAACATCGACATGCTTACTCCATAAACACTGCGGGCAATGATTTGTATACCCATCTCCTACAACAGACAATCCACACTGCTCACAGATAAAATTTTCTTTCGTTTTTATAAATTTTTTTGATTGCATATTTACATCACAAAAAACACTCTCTGGTATGTATACGTATTGCATAAAATTGAGAAAAAGTCTGCCCACTATACCTCAAGAATTTTCTTGATACGCTCTGCTATTTGATCGAGTGTCCAATCTACTTTAAGTAAGTATTCTGTAGGAGGACCATTCTCTAGACTAGCCGCCATCGCTTCTGGTTGATTGACGTTGGTGAGGAGTATTGCAGGAACATTTTTCCCCCATCCGTCAGCGCGCAGTTTTTCAAGAGCTTTTATTCCACTCATTACCGGCATCATGACATCAAAAAGCACGATATCTGGATGCTCGCTCAATGCCTTTTCTATTCCTGACGCACCATCATGCTCTACCAGTACTTCAGCGCCTTCCTCCCTAAGTATTTCAGATAGCATTTCACAAAAAGCAAGATCATCATCAACCATGAGTATTTTTTTTCCATTCATACAAACGTTATAATTACATAATAAAATTATCGAGGTAGTTCAAAGGTGAATGTTGTACCCTCTTCCAACTTACTCACAAAAGTAATAGTACCACCTAGACCTTCCACAAGCTCTTTACACATATATAAACCGATACCATTACCATTTGCCTCTATTTCCTTGGCATTGGAAGCTCGGTACAGTTTCGAGAAAATGCTTCCCTGTTCGTTTGGCGGTATCCCGACACCAGTATCCTCTACTTCAAAACGAATCCGTGACGTAGAAGCGGTCAATCGTATAAAGACTTTACCGTTCTCCTTTGTGTAGCGAAGTGAATTTGAAAGTAGGTTTTGAAGAATTATACGAACCAGACGAGTATCTGTATCAAGCTGAAGATCCCCCACAAAGCTTGTTTCCATCACTATTTTCTTTTCTAGAGCTGTCGGCTCAAGCTCTTCAATAACACTCTTTGCAAGAGCTTCCAAATCAACAGATTCTTTTTCAACTTTTACCCTACCCATCTCTATTCGAGAAAGATTAAGCAAGGTATTTACAAGCTCAATCATGTCTGAATTCCTTCGATACATTTTGTGCAGATAACCTTGCACTTCTTCGGACATTTGGTCTCGGCGTCTATTGAGTAAGAAGTCGATGTACCACTTTAAGTTCGCTAATGGTGAACGTAGCTGATGAGAAGCAAGCGAAAGGAATTCAGTTTTAATTCGTTCAAGCTCTTTCTGTTCATGTATATCTACGAGCGTGACGAGACAGTTGTGCTCATGGGACCCTGGCGTAGTAATATCCTCAATCGACAGAAGTGCCCACCGTAACTCTTTTGAGTCCAACAGCACCTGCACTTCCTTTTGCTCCACAGGTATACGTCGCTCTGCACTGTCTTTGTACCTCATTATCTTTTCACTATGCTCCGGTAGAGATAGGAATGAAAAGATATTTTTATCAATTAAATCTTCTTCAGTTCTCCCGAAAAACCGGAGCGATGCTTTATTTGGTCGCGTAATCGTGCCTTTTGGAGAAATGAGTAGATACGGGACGGGACTCAGTTCATAGAAACGTCTAAATTGCTCTTTAGAAAATGACATATCTTTAGATATTGCATATGCCATTCGTCGTGCCGCGTTTTGAGTAGAGAGAACTGAATAAATGAGCAAAGAAAGAAATATCGAACCCGCTATAGATACAACTAAGAGCAACTCTAAAAGTTGTTTACCAATATTCTTTGCATATTCTGCGTCAGTCGCTACGAGTAGGTACTTACTATCAAAATATAAGAAAGCAAAAAATATACACAGGAGGAGTACCACTAATGTTAAGAACGATGTAAAAAATCTCATATTAAGTAACCACCACGCGCATCAGTAGTAGTAGCATTATTGTACCATTCGTTACATCAGTAATTGTTTGTTATAAACATTTAAGCTACTCACACAAGTACCGTGAGGACTCGACCCAGAATCGCGGATATTTTGACCCGAGAGGACTCGGTCCAAGTGGACCCGAGAGGACTCGACGATACGTCACTAAGGATTATTCGTCGTAAACTCCTCAAATCCTAAGTGCGTTTCGTCTAGGCTCGGCTGTGCCTACGGCACATGCCTCCGCCGTTCGAGTCCTCACGCAAGGTGCATTGGTCTGAGAGGACTCGGTCCAAGTCACTAGGTATTTTCTTCGTGCGGTGCGCTCAAAAATACCAAGTGCTTGCGACCCCGCCTCGGTGCTCTCTCGTGCTTAGGCACGCGCACCTGCGGCCTTCGAGTCCTCTCGGGTCCTACAAAGATATAGTAAAGCCGAAGCTATTTGCTTCGGCTTTAATACTTTGTGGACCCGAGAGGACTCGAACCCCCTACCTCCTCAGTGCAAATGAGGCGCTCTACCAGGTGAGCTACGGGCCCCGTTAGAAGTCTGTGATACTTCTATTCAGAATATTGAAACTCAAACTTTAGTTTATAAGTTGCTACAATCGTAACTTACATAACAACTTCTAACGGGGCGGGCCCATTGAAGCTTATGAGTTCACATGAGAATAGTACAGAATACTTGGCATAACTGCAAGGCCCACACACTTTAAAACTTATCATTAGCATGTTTTATTGAAGTGGTGGACAAAAATCCTTTTCAAATTATATATTTAGGATATACTGTGTTTTTAGAAACTAACGTACTTCAAGAGAAGACCAAATCAACCGTGGGGGTAACCTATGGCTACTAAACCTGTAGTAAACAAGGCACCATCACTCTTTCGCAAAATAATTCGAACGAAAGAATACGCTACTCCTTTCGACAGGGTGTTGGGAATAAATCTCGTCAACATTGGTGCTATCCAATACGGTATACGATGCCTTGCGGATATGGGGGAATCCACAAGAGAATTTGATACGTACATAGCCGGTCTTCTTCTCATACAGTGTGACGACCTTAAGCGAATCCTAAAGCACACCAATGACCCTGGGAAGACGACTACGATACACAGACTTCTGGACGAGGCGAAAGAATATCTCTGGCCTACCAAAAACTAGGTCACAACTAAGAGCCTGTGGTAAACCACAGGCTCTTATGATACTACCGTAGACTTTTTTACTTAACCTTGGAGGTACTCCCCGCTGTAAGCAGATCATACTCATACCACCCACTTGCTATGTACTCATAGGTAGCATTTACAAGGGTATCCACATCTGAAAATCGTCCTTCACGACTTGAGCCTAAGACCACAATTACGATCGGGTGATCGAGCCCAGCATCATATACTATTGCAAGATTTCCCCCTGCCAGATCAGTGTAGCCTGTTTTACTTCCCTGAAGTCCAGGAATTGTGTTGACATACTCATTGGTATTCAAGGCAGAATGAAGAAAACCATCTAAAGAAACATATTCACGACTGTACATGTCTGTATGCGCAATAGCATGTGGTTCATGTTCCCAAATATACGTCATCAATGTCGAAATATCCTGTGCTGAACCTACACCTCCATTACGATTTCCTTCATCAAGTCCTGTGGCATTAACATACGTTGTGTTTTGCAATCCAAGCTCACGTGCTCTAGTGTTCATCTTTTTTACAAAAGCATCAACCTTTACGTACTCAGGTGAGGTTGAAGGAGTGGACTCAAACAAAGAACCTGCTGCTGCTGCAAGTGCGTCCGCACCGTCGTTAGAACTAGTAACCATTGTAAAGGAGATAAGGTCACGAACCTTCCATAACTCATTTGCAAGAAAACCTGAATCACCTTCTGTCTCAAGTGCAAATTCAGAGATTGCTATGTTTTTTTGTTGGTCGAGGGACTCAGTTGCCACCAAAGCGGTCATGAGTTTGGTAAGCGAGGCAAGAGGCATCTGTTCCTCCTCATGCAGGCCGTACAGCACTGCGTCTTGATGTATATCGTATACAACCGCAGCCTTCGCTTCTAACTTCAAGGTTTGAAATGGATTAACTGTATCTGGTGGCTTTGGAACGTTTTCTACAAGTACAGGAACTACTTCCGCCACTTCTTCTCTCTCTTTTGGTTGCCAGTACGCGACAGCACTTACTGCAACGAGACCTGTAACTGCGAAGGCTCCTATCATAGCAAAAACTTTTTCTTTTACATGGCTACCACCCTCGTACTTCACAGTTTCATTCTCAGCACGTGCAGGTACATAGAGCGTATGATCATGTTTGATTTCGTCTTCTGGTATATTGTTTTCAGTATGCATCATATGTTTGTTTGTTGCTCTACCACTAGTTCGGTTTGTTCTAGCTTCTGTATTTCTGATTCGAATTTCTCGAGTTCTTCTCGCATGACTTGGTAGTCAGGCAAACTTGATATTTCAGTAACACCGAGATGTTTCAGTAAGTCGGGTGTTGCTTCATATAAGAACGAACGACTGTTTTGAGGATTTGAAATTTTTTGGACAAGTCCACGCACTTGTAGGTTGCGTAGTATAAATGCGCAATTAACACCACGGATGTAGTCTATGTCTGCACGAGAAACTGGACCTCGATACAGAACGACGGCAAGAGTTTCTGAGCCTGCTTTCCCCAAATCTCGCACAAGCTCTTCCTTCCGAACATTGTTGACTGCCTCACTCGCCTCTGGAGCAGTTACAAGTTCCAACTGATCCTGCACTTGTAAAAGTCGGATACCACGCGAAGAAAGCGCTGTACCAAGCTTGATAGCTGCTTCTTCAATTTCTTCAGGGGTTACCCCCAATAGCTTAGCAAGCTTTGTTTTGGTTTCTGACTCTCCTTTATAAAAGAGTACCGCTTCAAGTTTTTGTTCAAGTGCCATGGTTGTTTATTGTACAATATACTGATTTAAAAAAATACTGACAATCACCCATAACGTGGCACTTGCACCTTGTCAGTATGCATATGAATATCTGAAAAAGATTCATGTTGCTCTACACGAATTACACCCTGATGTACCAATTCTAGCATAGCCAAAAAAGAAACAATGACGTTAAGCTTACCTTCAGGAGCTCCTGAAGCAAATTGCCTGAAAGATACTTTCATACCATCATTTATACGCTTACTCAATCTGTCCATCATTTCTTCAAGTGAAACTACTTTCTGAACCACCGTTTTGGTAAGTGCAGGTTTAAACTTAGGTAAATTTGCAAGGACTCCTCCCATTGCCAAAGTAATATTTTCTAAGGTCATAGTCGCATCCGGTGAAAATTCGACCCTTCTTCTTCTCACAGCATGTCTAGAATACATAGCGTGTGTACCATATATTTCTACCAGTCCCCTAGATATTTTTTTATATGTGTCAAAGATTTTTAATCTCATTTCCAAATCTGCAATAGAATCTTGTTCTTCAGAAGTGAACGTAAGTACAGGAAGAAGAGATTTTGATTTGATAAGGAGCAGTGTAGCTCCCACTAACACAAATTGCGCCACTTCAGCCAAAGGTACCTCCGTGAGACGTTCCAAATGTTTTAGGTAATCGTCAGTAACCTCAGCAAGAGAGATATCATTTATCAAAAGCTTCCGCTTTTCAATAAGCGTAAGCAACATATCCAACGGCCCATCAAAGACTTTTGTACGTATCTGATACTCTTCCACGGGCTTAGTATATCATGCATAAACACAAAGGAGTGTGGTGTTTTTACATGGTTTCTGTTGAGAATTTCTAGTTATTATTCCGACAGAAGTGTATCAATCCGATTAATCTCGCGAGGGAAAAGCGTTGCTTCTTTCACGTTTTCAAGACCAAGTATTTTCTGTGTTAGTCGCTCGAGACCCATACCCCATCCGCCATGCGGTGGCATACCACTCTTAAAAGTTTGAAGATAGAACGAGAAGTTTTCAGGGACAAGATTTTTTGCTTTCATTTTTTCTATTAGCTCATCGTACGTATGTATACGCTGTCCTCCCGTTGTCACCTCAACCCCCCGAAAGAGAAGATCGAAACTTTTGGTGTACCCTTTATCATTTTCATCTTCATAGGTATAGAATGGTCGCTTGGTCACTGGGTAGTGAGTCACAAATAGGTAATCACTTTTAAAGTGCTCCTTGGCATATTTGGAGAGCCATCGCTCATGTTCCGGTGCCAAGTCTGGCTCATTAACGCAGTCTTCTCCGGTTTCCTTTGCAATGAGTGCGAGTGCTTCTTTCAGTTTCATAGAAGGAAAGTTTCCTTCTGGCAACATAGGAAGCTCAGCTTTAAATATCGTAAGTTCTGCTTTGCAATTTTTCTCAAGCGCGGTGTAGAGGTGGTGCATAAACTCTTCCTCAAGACGCATGATATCGGTATGATCTGTGATGAAGCCCATCTCGACGTCGAGCGAGGTATACTCGTTTATATGACGGCTTGTGGAGTGTAGTTCAGCGCGAAATACGTTTCCTATTGAAAAAACTCGTTCGAAAACCCCTACCAGTATCTGTTTGTATAGTTGAGGGCTTGTTGCCAAGTATGCCCAACGATCTTTGAAGTATTCAATACGGAAAATATTTCCACCACCCTCTGCGTCATCTCCTACTATTTTTGGAGCCTCAAACTCAGTAAAACCTTTGTCGACCAGAAATGAACGGTACGCTTGAAGTATCTCGTGTTGCACCTTAAAAATAGCTCTATTCCTAGTGTTTCTGAGAGTGAATGGTCTGTTATCAAGGCTTGTATCGAGATTGATGTCAGCATCTTTTTCAAAAGGCAACTCTCCACCGAGTGAGAGAACTTCAATATCAAGAAGTTCAAGTTCAATATCACCGTTTGGTTGTTCCGCATTAACCATTCTTTCAGGTCGTTTGTTAACCTTTGCTTTCACTGAAACTGAACTTTCGGGCTTCAATGATTGTGCAACAGTAAGCGCTTCGGCGTTGTTTGGCAACGCGACTGCTTGGACAAAACCCGACCTATCACGTATATCAAAAAAGATAAGCTTCCCATGGTCACGACGGACATCAATAAATCCTTTGACAGTAATTTCACCATCAATACCTCCGTGAAGGTCAGCTATTAACGTTCGTTCATTCATACTTAAAATTAATTACTTAGGAACATGTACGTCCTACTTTATTACTAAACTAAATAACTCCAATTTTTTTCTTTACTTCCTGCATTTTTGCAGATGCCACAGTATGTGCTTTCTCACGTCCCTCGCCAAGCACCTTTTCTATCAGTCCCTTCTCTTTTGAGAGTTCTGAACGAAGCTCGCGCATCGGGGTAACGAACTTCACAATATTATCTGCTAATCTCTCCTTGCTCTCTTTATAACCAATGTTTCCTTCTCTGTAGCGTTTCTCAATTTCAGAAAGCGTATCTTTACTGAAGTGTTTATGGAGTGCAAAAATGTTGCATTTTTCTGGATCTTTGGGGTCCTCGACACCAAGACTATCTGTAACAATAGACATAGTTGCTTTTCTGATGACATCGTCGTCAGCAAAGAGTGGGATGGTGTTGTTGTAGCTTTTGCTCATTTTCTGTCCGTCAACACCAGGAATTATTGCTATTTCTTTTGGGATATGGGGTTCGGGAAGTTTAAATGTATCACCGAAGAGTGTGTTAAATTTTTCTGCTGTATCACGTGCATATTCTACATGTTGTTTTTGGTCAGCACCCACCGGAACAATGTCTGGCTCATAGAGCAATATATCTGCAGACATCAGCATTGGATAGTCAAATGTACCAACATTGATTTCTTTGTTCTTTGCTTGTGCGTCTTTGTAGGCATGAGCACGCATAAGGTATGGCATCGTGGTAAATGTATTAAATATCCAACAAAGTTCTGTGTGTTCAGCGAGATCAGATTGCTTAAACAAAACTACTTCTTTTGGATCCAGACCAATAGCAAGATAGTCAAGTATCAAATCAATAGTGTTTTGTCGCATCTGACTTGCATCATGGATGGTGTTCAATGCGTGATAATCTGCAATAAATACAAAACTTTCATGTGATTTTGCAAGATCGACAAACTGGCGCATTGCACCAAGATAATTGCCTACATGAGGTCGTCCTGTTGGTTTGACACCGGATAACAATCGCTTTTTTGTATTCATACAGAACACTATAACAAAGCTCTGTGTCCTTTGCTAATTATCCTACTTCTTTGGACGGTATAGATTTTTCATCATAGACTGGCAACTCTACCGTAAATGTACTACCTTTCCCTACCCCTTCTGATTCAACGTTTATCCAACCTTCGTGCGCTTTCATGATTTCACGAGCGATATAGAGTCCAAGGCCTGTACCAAGCACATTAGCTTCGTTGGCATTTGATGCACGGTTAAACTTTTGGAATAAATTTTGGATTTCTTCAGGAGCTATACCAATTCCTGTATCTTTAATTTTAACTAACAGTTTATGTTCTGGTTCCAAAGTTGTAACTGTAACCGTTATTGAACCCTCGGGGGTGTATTTAATGGAGTTATCAATAAGGTTGGAAAATATCTGTTTCATTTTCCCCTCATCAACTTTCACAAGGTAATTTTTCTCATTTTCACAAGTCATGCTGAGCGCAAGACCTTTTTCTTCTGCAACCACACGAAGCTCATTGATGACTGTTTCAAGTAATTTGCATATGCTTTGAGGGACCATGTTATAAATCATGCGTCCTTGCTCAATGCGTGTAATATTGAGAAAGTCGTCTACCATAATGCCGATGCGTTGACCAGATTCAAGAATTCGATGTATTGGTTCAAGTAGAGTCGCAGGCACCTCTCCATACGTACCCTCACTCACGAGAGAAGCATACCCTTTTATTGCAGCTATCGGGCTCCGCAACTGATGCGAAGCTATAGAAACGAAATCGGTTTTTTGTTTGTCGATTTCACGCAAACGAGCATTGGCATTTGCCAAATATCGCGCTAGTCTCTCTCCTTTTTCTCTACTCAAAATTTCTTCTCGAACATTTTTAGTGACCAAAAAGCCAAGAAAGACAATTACAACAAAAACAAGAACATTAACGACTTGCAAAACGGGAGTATCAGCAATAAAAATCTGCACAAGAGACGCAACAACAACAAGTCCTATAAAAACATTCATTGCTACTACCTTCAACTCAAACAAGTTGTGTCGAAACATGGCATACATGAGGATTGTTGTGGCAAGAAAACTTAAAGTATAGGTAACTAAGGAACTATTTATATTATACGCAGGAAGAAATCCGCTTATAGCTACTAGCTCATTTGCAAAAAGAACAAAGAAAATAAGTAAATGTTGTATTCGCTTTGGATGAGAAGTTTCGTTTTTAAAGAGAATGAGGATGTCAAACAGTACGATAGTGGAAAAAAAACCAAAATATACTAAATATATATGATGTAATATCCTAGCTTGAGAATGACAACCGTTTGAAAAATGATTCAATCCATCAATAAAATATGGTGACCAAACAAAAAACCAAAAAATCACCATTAAAATATATGCAAATATTACTAACGATCTTCTTTTCTTATTTTCTGAATAAATACTAGAAAAATGAAAAATGACGGCAGGCACAGTTATTGCAAAAAAGTAAATAACCCTATCAATCATCACGGCAAATTCTGCATTCTCACAGTAATTAAGCATGAAGGTGGTTAAAAATAACCACATACTCAGTGCAAAGGTAAACAATGCAAAAAATCTTGCTTGCGGTAATTTCCAACCTCTCAATAAAATTACCAATCCAGCGAATGAAGTAAACACTCCTGTAACAAATGGGAACAAATAAGGATAGTTATCAAAAAACATACTTTCATCTTTTTACTATTTCAGGTATGCCGTATGGGTGAAAATTTATAACGATTTGCCAGAGTTTCTGCATATTTTACTTGCTCTAAGGTTACATTTCCAACGCAAAAATCATCTGGATAATGTGCGAGTGAAAGTAGAATTGTTTCGGCTAAACAGGAGAAACTCGTGTTTGTTGGTATTCCGAAATTATATCCAACATGTATATGCTCTGGCAACTTAATAAGGCCTCCATCAATAAATGTAACATCGGGTCTCTTTGTGAGTAAATCTTGTGGGGTATTCTTGGGCTGTGTAATATCATACACAATCGCATCTTTCTTTAATAATTCCGCCCGAATAACAGTTCCACTTGCACTTGTTGCGGTGACAACTATATCGACCTTAGGTAGAGCCTCTTCCATATTCGTTTCCATTACTCTATGTGAATGTGGATGTGGAGTAATTCTTTGCAATAATTTTTGAATATGCGATGGAGTACGTCCTACTATATACAACGTACCAAAAGACCCATCTTTTGTTAACAATTCAGTAACTGCAGAACCAATTGATCCTGTCGCACCTATAATGGCTATGTTTGGTTCCCGAACAGTAGAATTACGTATCAAGTCTTGAATACCTAAATACGTCATACTAGCTGTGAGAGCATTTCCATTAGTAACATGTACCCCCTCTATCAAACCACAAACATCTTGACCACCTGAGGTCACAACCGAGGTAAACGATCCGAGTCCCACATACGTTGCACCTAATTTTTTCGCTTTTTTAATTGCTCGAAACACTTGTTTTTTTGCTAGATTTCTATCACGCAACATTTGTTCCGCAGTAATCGGAAGACTGATTATGACTCCTTTTATTTTTTTACCTTTTTCATCAACAACGCCATTGACTGTTGATAAAATTACTGGAGGAATTTTTTTAAAGAAAAACATAAACAAAACAACCGGAACAATTTTTAAAAAAGGAAATTCTTTATATATGTCTTGTATGTTTCTCGGATGAACAAGAAAAGCAAAATCATACTCCCTTTTTGACTTATCGAGTTTATTATGAATAGTGAATTTATTTGACATATGTACCTGCTAGCTTAATAGTCATCATAGTTTACCCTACGATCAGAAATTTATTAAACACCTTTTAAAATTTTTTAAATTTTTGATAATCGCCATCACTGTTTGGGCGTGCTTTACTAATTCATTTTCAGAAAGTTCTTCTTTCTCACCTAGCAACTCCGTATGTGAAATAGGTTTGCCAAATATAATTGTAATTTTTCTTTGGAAAGAAAAAATTGATTTAAGATTTAGATTTGAAGTCCCTAGTATTCTAACTGGCACAATAGTTGCCTTTGTTCTTTTAGCTAAGTAAATAAACCCTGGTCGTGCTTCTCCTATCTGACCCTTCTGCATGCCACCTTCAGGGAAAATTAATACAGAGTGATTTTTTTCAAGAATTTTTATATGATTTACAAAAGCACTCTCATAATCATGCAGACCTTTATATACTGGATAAGCTCCCATAAGTCTAAAAAACAACCCTCCATAAATAAATGATCTTAAACCAAATTTAGCCACAGGATAATACTTGGTAGTCAAAGAAACAAAATACAGAGGAACAAATTTTGAAGGGAAAGAAAGTGAGTACTGAAAAGCATAGGGGTCAATTTCACTTGAGTGATTTGCGGCAAACAATACTCTTCCATTTGGAATATCTTTTAAATTTTCTTTTCCCTTTACTTCCATCCTAAGAAAAAAATGTACAAGGAATAATGCAGGAAACCAAAGTATTCCACGAATAATAAGAACGGGGATTACGAAAATATGACTTGGTTTTTTATATAATTCTTTTTTGATGTCTGCTTCCTCTTTCATTTTAAGTAGATTTAGAACTTTGGGGGGTTATTTGAAACACTTCCTACTTCTGCCAATTTTCTTTTAGCAAAAACCAATTCATCACGTGCATAAAAATTATCATGATGTGCAGGATGTACTCTGTTACTCCTTTCTAGATGTTTTATTGGACACCAAGAAGATTCTATCTGTTCTAAATTATAGGCAATTGTTTCGGCAGAAACTTTATAAAACCTAACAATTGAAGTGAAAAAAGGCGAAAAGTGATTAGCGTAAGATTTATTCACTAAGCGTTTATGAATACGCATGTAAGATGCCCTATGCAATCCTAGCAGTTTTATTAATATGGCTGTAGGAATTGTAGTTAAAAGCAAACCAATGAAAAAAAATAACGTTTGAGGTATAAGGTATACAACAATTAAAATACTTTTTATCAAAGATACTTTTTTTACTTGTAGTACTTGATCCAGTTCTGCATTCATCAGTACAGTCAAACCGTTCGCATACTCACAAAATTGACAATTTAATCTATCAATTAAATGTAAATCGCGAATAGCAAATCTATCAAAAATGATATAATTTTTTGTGTCGAGCGAGGGTAAACCTAAAAGTGGATGTAAGATGACTTTGTAAAATAAAAGTGTAATACTCAGATGAACAAAAACAAAAAAAGGAATGGTTGTATACATGAGCAAGGCTCCCAAAAGCGTCCTAAAAAATCCAATTCTTTTTGAATGTATTCTAAATATAGAAGTTGTAATTATTTCTTCAGTCATGTAGAAGTTATCAATACAAAACAAAATTGCAGCCCCATAAGCTTTCAAAAAGTAGTAAGAAAATGAACCTGTCATTCAAGAGCTTATTCACTTTATTTTTAAAACTAGCGACGTACAAACAAAGAAATACTTGCCAGAGGTGCTACAAACCACAACCATAGAGCAGTCGCTGACGAAAAGAAACTATTTAATATAATACTAAAATTATATAAATTGTCTACACCTACAGAATGGTACAGAATAGCAATTCCTAAACCGACAACAGTCACGGAAAGTGAGATTATTTCAACAATACGCCAAAATGAATGAATTTGGTACGTAGTTTCTATATAATTTTTTATAATAAAAATACTTGCAACTAGAGCAAGTATAAATAGTATTAAGGGTTCAAACGTCAAAGGGATGGTACCAGTCAAGAAAGGCACCCCTCCATAAAATGGGAAAAAGTGCGTCACAAGTGCGGTCGGGTACAAGGACAGAAGCACTACAAGAAGTATCTTTTTACCTCTTGTGAGACCCAATGCAACAAGTAAAATTATCACACCTAACACACCAAAGATATCGGCAGATATATTGCCGATTGAACTAAGCACAGAGCCTGTCGTCTCACTGAACATTGGGTTTAAATACCTTCATCTCTCAACATTTCTGCTGCTTTTTTTGCAGAACGAGAAAGTTTATTTGGTACTTGTATTTCTATTTTAACGTACAGGTCCCCCCTGCCGCTACCTTTTGGCACACCCCTGCCTTTGATACGAAGTCGTTCACCAAACGTCACTCCTTGTGGAATCTTTAATGTAAGTTCGCCATCCAGCGTTTCAATTTTTTGTGAACTACCGAGAAGTGTATCGGTGAGCTTAATGGAGAGTGGTATGACAATATCAAACCCTTCCTTTTTAAAACGAGAGTCTTGCTTAACATGGATTTTTACATAGAGGTCACCAGGCACGCCCCCCGGTACAGCTTCTCCACCGCCCGTCATACGTATCATCTCTCCATTGTTAATTCCTGCAGGAACAGCAATAGTCATCTCCTCTTCCCGTCGTGTCACTCCGAGACCCTTACAGGTAGGACACTTTTCCTTTGGAATAGATCCTTTTCCAAAACAAACTTCACATTCGCGTGTCGTTGAGAAGGCACCAAACATGGTTTGCTTCGTCTCATGAACCTTTCCTGCACCGTTACATCTTTCACAGGTAACCGTTTCAGTCCCTACCTTAGCACCAGACCCTTTACACACGTCACAGGTGCCAGTCTTCATGAGAAGGACTCGACGCTCCACACCAAAGACAGACTCCTTAAACGTGAGTTCAATATCAATAGAAATATCCCTTCCTCTTTTCCGTTCCGCACCACGCCCACCGCCACCAAAAATATCTCCAAAAATATCTCCTAAATCAAACTCCACATGTTGACCTCCTCCAAACCCTTGCGAAAAACCAGAAAAGTCGAAACCGCCGTGTGGCTGTCCGCCACCAGACCCATTAAATGTTCTGCCATATGCATCATACTCCGCGCGTTTTTTGTCATCACCTAAGACGCTATACGCTTCACCAATTTCCTTAAAACGCTTTTCATCTCCACCTTTTTTATCAGGGTGATACTTATGAGCAAGGCCGCGGAAAGCCTTTTTTATCTCGTCTTTTGAAGCATTCTTATCAACGCCAAGAATGTTGTAATAATCTTTATTGCTCATATTTTTTTAAAAAAATTTCTTTTGAATATTTTGGACATACGCAAACGGATGCACAGTTCTACTTGTCCGCCGTAGCTCCCGGAGGAGCGAAGGTGGAGGCGCCCAAGCAATGAACAATACTACGAGAGGCGCGGGCAACAAAGAAGAGGCTGTTTCCGTAAGTCCTTTTATTCGGTTTCAGCATCACGCACCGTACCCTTGTCTTCTTTGCCGGTATTATCATCTTTTTTATTCTCATTTGTGGTGGTGTCGCCTTGCTTGCTCATCGCCTCTCCTATCCTTGATACTGAGGTAGACAGTGCATCAGAAGCATTTCGAATAGTCTGGCGATCATTACCCTCCATTGTTTTTTTTAGTGCATCAATTTTTTCCTGAACTTCTTTTTTCAAATCATCACCTGCTTTGTCGCCATACTCTTTAAGTGACTTCTCAGAGGTATATATCAGTTGCTCTGCAATATTTTTTGTCTCAATGAGCTCACGTTTTTCTTGATCATCCTTCTCATGCTTTTCTGCGTCACCTTGCATACTCTTAATGTCACTCTCTGAAAGTCCCGAACTCGCTTCAATTTTAATCGATTGCTCTTTGTTTGAGGCTTTGTCTTTTGCGGTGACCTTCAAGATTCCGTTGGCATCCACATCGAAACTAACCTCTATTTGTGGCATACCTCGTGGAGCTGGTGGAATGCTGTCCAAAATGAAGCGTCCGAGGGACTTATTATCTGCAGCCATAGCACGTTCACCTTGTGTGATATGGATTTCAACTTGTGTTTGGTTATCAGCTGCAGTTGAGAATGTTTGGCTTCGCTGCGTTGGTATCGTGGTATTTCTTTCTATGAGCTTCGTTGAAACTCCTCCCATGGTTTCGATACCGAGTGAAAGCGGAATAACGTCAAGAAGAAGTACATCCTTTACGTCACCCTGAAGAATACCTGCTTGAATAGCTGCACCGCTCGCTACTACTTCATCTGGATTGATAGTTTTGTTCGGTTCCTTCCCAAACAAATCGCGTACAGCTTTCACTATGGCAGGCATTCGTGTTTGTCCACCCACAAGAATAATTTCATCAATTTCTTCTTTTTTGAATGGTGAAGCTTCTATGGCTCGCTTCGTTATAGTGATAGCTCTCTGAATATACTCATCTGCAAGTTCTTCAAGTTTGGTACGGCTCAATTTGAGTAGTAAATGCTTTGGTCCATTTGCATCCGAAGTGATAAATGGAATATTGATTTCCGTATCAGTAACCGTAGAAAGTTCCATCTTTGCTTTTTCCGCAGCCTCATCAAGTCTCTGAAGAGCTAACGGATCTTTTGTAACATCAATACCTGACTCTTTCTTAAATTCTTCAGCTATCCAGCGTACGATTTTTTGGTCAATGTCACGACCTCCCATGTGTGCATCCCCGTCGGTACTTTTTACTTCTATAACATCATCGCCAACTTCAAGCACTGACACGTCGAAGGTGCCACCACCGAAGTCAAAGACGGCTATTTGTTCATCTTTTTTCTTATTAAATCCATATGCCAGAGCTGCAGCTGTAGGTTCATTGATAATACGTAAAACTTCTAGGCCAGCTATTTTCCCTGCATCTTTGGTAGCTTGTCTCTGTGAGTCATTGAAGTAGGCAGGAACTGTAATTACCGCTTGCGTAATTTTTTCACCAAGCTTTCGCTCAGCATCAGTCTTTAATTTCTGAAGTATCATCGCACTTATTTCCTCTGGACGATACTCCTTTTCACCCATCTTTATGAGAACACCACCATTGTCAGCCTTGTTTACCTTGTAAGCCACAATTGCCTTATCTTTCTGCACTGCCTCCTCATCAAAATTGTGCCCGATGAATCGCTTGATACCATAGATAGTGTTTTCAGGATTTGTAACAGCTTGTCGCTTGGCAACCACACCTACTGCTCGTTCCTTCGTTTTTGAAATAGACACAACAGAGGGTGTCGTGCGATTCCCTTCTTCATTCTCAATTATTTTTGGTTCACCTCCTTCAATGACGGCCATTGCTGAGTTGGTGGTACCGAGGTCAATCCCTAAAATTTTAGACATAGTATGTGATGGTTACTTCTAGTAAAGTCTTTCAAAAATAAATAATTGAAAAGGATTATTCCTTTTCTTGAACTTGTGCCACAACTACTTTAGCTGGGCGTACAAGTTCCTGTTCTATCATATACCCTTGTTGAAGTACTTGCGCAATAGTGTGATCTTCTTTTTCTACACTCGTTGGCACGATACTCATACATTCATGAATCGAAGGGTTGAAAGGTTCTCCTACTTTTCCAAAAGCCGTCAAACCTACACTGGCAAGCGCTTGGGTAAGTTGACTTGCTATTCGCTCGACACCATTCCGCCAATTCGCATCTACATCCTTCCACGAAGGATCATCCATTGCTGACGTAAAGCTATCTACAGCAGGAAGTATTGAAGCGATGACAGAGGCTTTTGCGCGTCGCTTGTCTCGCATTGCATCCTCATTAACATTTTTTCTGTAATTAACTAGGTCTGCTTTTGCACGTTGCCAACCAGCAAGATTTTCGTCTCGCTCCTTCTGGGTCGCAAGTAATTCCTTCCTTAGCTCCTTAAGTTTAGCCTTGAGTGCAGAATTACTCACCTCCTCTTCCTCAGGAACTATCTCATCGCCAGACTCAAGGTCGATTGAAATCTCCTCATTTTCAGCCCTTTTTTTCATGGTGGTTATTATAACCCTTTGTCTCAATATGTCAAATGAATGTATTGCGGTTTCGTGTATTTAATGGTATAATAATGACAGTATTTACTAGTTATTTTCAAATAAAACAAAGGAGGTGCCTCATGGCACAGACGGTCCCGACACATGCAGTTATAGGAATTACAGTTGCACAAGCCATTGTTACATTCAATGTTATCCAAGTCGAAAATGAAACAGTTTGGCTATACGCTCTCGTAGCCGGGATGCTCGGAGCTATAGCCCCTGACATGATTATGGTCCCTCAATATGTCTGGGACAAGTTCGTGAAAAAAATTCAACCAATGACTGAAGAAGGTCCGGTGACTATGTTTCTCAAGGAGGTGACACATTCGATATATACCTGGCCTGTTGTAGGCCTTCTCTGGAGTCTGTATTTTCCTGACGGAGAAACGAGAGTTTTGGGATCGATTTTCTTTTTCTGTGCGCTTTTAGCTGGAGTAGTTCCAGACATATTTACGCACACGGAAGAGCGCTATCTTAAAACTGATCCGACTTTTCTATTTCCCCTTTCAAAGCTATTTAGAATCCGGCTTCGGTCTCGAAATCAAAAATTTGAATACCGAAAAGCTCATGGAGACCTGAGTATGAAGGAATGGGAGAAAAGTCTGAATTTCTGGACTTCTGTAATTTTCTTTGTACTTTTTCTTGTCAATCTCATTTGATGCACATTTGGATGAGATTTCACAAAACCCTTCGTTCTTAACGGAGGGTTTTACCATTCAATTACTTCTTTTCCGTTCGCACGTAGGTACTCATTCGCTCGACTGAAATGCTTGCATCCAAAGAAACCATTGTAGGCACTGAAGGGTGATGGGTGAGCGGCTTCGAGCACAAAGTGCTTTGTAGTATCTATCAATTCCCTTTTTGCTTTTGCATAGTTACCCCAGAGCATGAAGACGACACGCTCTTTTTCATTACTTATTTTTCGTATTACCGCGTCGGTAAACTCTTCCCACCCCTTGTTCTGATGACTTCCTGGTTGCCCTGCACGCACAGTGAGAGTCGCATTGAGGAGTAGGACACCCTGCTCGGCCCACTTCTCTAGATTGCCAGTCGTAGGTATAAGAATACCTACGTCATCATTTAGCTCCTTGTAGATATTTTTTAGAGAAGGTGGTATTGGCACACCCTCAGGTACTGAGAAGCAGAGACCATGGGCTTGTGAGGTACCATGGTACGGATCTTGCCCGAGTATCACTACTTTTACTTTCTCAAACGAACACAAATCAAACGCATTAAATATACACTTTGGAGGCGGATACACTTTTGCCACTTTGTATTCGCTCTTAACAAACTCAGAAAGCATTTTCCACTCAGGAGTTTCAAACCGCTCTCGCAAAGCGCTCTTCCACGATTCTTCTATGCGTACGTCTGTAGTCACAGTTTTGATTTTTCTATTTTGAGCAAATTACCTAAACTTAAATTCAGGATACGATTCACTTACATTCTCTTTCTTCATGTTTTAAGCTCATAGTATTGCTCAATTTCACCAGCCTTATGTGTATATTTACATGTTGGTGTTATCTCCTCAAGACTTTCAACAACAAATTGATCCTTATCTATTTGTTGTGCAAATTCTTCAGACACTTCTACCTCATACACATATACGTCCTCATTGGGGTTAAACAATTCAGGGTTTTCGAACTCAATAGTTTTATCATCATTGATAAATGTTAAACCATGCGTTCGAATAGCCATTGCTAATGCATACTCGTAATGTGGCGTTAGGTATATCCCATACTTCAGCTCGTCCTCAGGCACTTCAACACTTTCACTAGCCTCCGCTTGCATTCTTTTAAGAGATAGTAGATTCCCATTTGGCGAACCGTGGTAAAGTTTCATATTTTATAGGCTCCGTACACAATTATTTTACCATAAGTGCGTGGTTACTCGTATGATTAATTATCACTCGAATACTTGAATTATAGTAATAATTCTAGGACTTACGAAAACGGATGAAGTTCAAGGCGCCCAAGCAAAATGGAACGAGTTGTATGAACAATACTACGAGAAACATTTTTTGTGCAGGGCAACGATGAAATTCGCCGTTTACGTAAGCCCTATATGTAAAACCTCGCCCCATCTGGTAGTACGCCGTGGGGAGAGGTGGTTTGAATGTGCCTGACTTTTGCTAGCGCGTGTTTCAAGACCTGTGTGTATCACGTCCCCATACCTACTCCGTAAATCATCAACAGCTGTCATTATCTCCTGATGTGTGTTGGTATACTCCCCAAATAACGTACTTCTCGGTTGACCTCCTTCGGGAACTATACTTTTTACATACACGCCTGCTTTGGTATACGAATGTTCCGGCACATACAAGCGCGCAAGCACGGTGAGCGTCGTAGCAACGATGATAAGTGTACTGTTGGTATAGGTACCAAGAATCTCAGAGCCTAGCACTTTCTCACGCTTTCCGTTTGTGCATTTTCTATAGAGAAAGATACTCACCTCACGCGCGAGCGCACCTTCCTTGCGTAAGATCTCCGCAACCTTGCGCGCATGATAGGCTACGGATGTTTGTAGGTCGATGAGACAATGTACCGCGCTACCAAACGACTGTGAATGCAGGAGCGATTTGCGAAGCTCGGCATCTTCACCCACAGCAAGCTGCCGTACACCATGTAACTCTCGTGCAGTGCGCACACCAAGAATACTTGTTTGTGCTTGTATCCATGGATAGGTCTTACTGTAAAAATCAAAAGCAGTGTGTACTCCTGCTTTCGCAAGTTTGGACGCAAGTCTTCGCCCAATACCCCACACATCACCAATTTCTAGTTTCTTCAGGGATTCATGTATCAAATCGGTATCCACGAGGACAAAACAGCCATTAGTGCTGTGTTTCGGTTTCGCAAAATGAGTTGCAACTTTTGCTAATGTCTTTGTCACAGCCACTCCCACAGATACTGGTACACCAATTTCTCGCATGACAGCAAAACGAACCTCCTTCGCTTTTTCTAAAAGTATCGCTTCTGCATTTTGAGAAACAGAAAAAGTTAAAAAGGCCTCATCAACAGAATATACTTCGACGGTATCTGAGAAACGTCGCAACACACTCATTACCCGTGCTGAAATATCTCTATATAATTCAAAATTTGTTGAGAAAAGAAAAACAGTGTTTTTCTCACACAGGTCACGTATTTTAAAGTACGGCTCACCCATTCCTATGCCTAGATTTTTTACCTCTTGTGAACGCGAAATAACACACCCATCATTGCTTGATAAAACAAGCACAGGCTTCTTTTGTAAATCAGGACGAAATAATCGCTCGCAGGAAACAAAGAAATTGTCACAATCAATCAAAAAAATATATTCTGTCATGTATATTTTTAATAGAGTTTACACAAACGGTGCAGTTCTACTTGTCCGTGCTCCGACGCTAAAGCTTTGGCGCAAGAGTCCGTAGCTCCCGGAGGAGCGAAGAACAGGACTTCATAGAACAGAACTTACACTTAACTGAAGCAGATGTTAGGACTTACGCAAACGGATGAAGTTCAAGGTGTCCGAACAAAAATAGAATAGAACTTACAGAAACGGATGCAGTTCGAGGAAAACGAACAAAATGGAGTGAGCTGTACTCGTCGTACAGTGAACGACATTTTGTGAAGTTTGACGACGAACTGCGCCGTTTATGTAGGTTCTTACACTTTTCGGCTCACAGCGGATACCACCCCCCAAATACTCACCTCTCCACCATCCTCAAGTGCGAGAGCTGTACTTGATTCACTACCACAGATCAAAAACTGTTGACCCTCATGTTCTGTAAAACGACATAGCGTAAATGCCCCGTCACGAACAGCCAAAACAAGTCGTCCAAGCGTTGGAGTCAAAGCTCTGTCTATGGTAAGCACATCCCCAGCATGTATGCCTAAAAATATATTTTCACCGATATCGAAATTTTCTTTATCACCTTCTACTTCGATAAAAAATGTTGATGCAGGATTGTGCACAAAAAGTGCATCGAGAGAAAGAGGGTTTGTATACCCTTCAAAAAAATCCTTCCACACACACTACATGCGGTGTGTTGGGTAAGCATTTTTTTTGATATATGTTCTTTGTCTCTAATGAAAGATACTGATTTCATACAAATGCTTTTAATTTTTTTTAAATGATGTTTTTAAAATAATGCTGGTGATTTCTCACATACTTCCTTCTGGTAAATTTTATCAAACTGGAATTAAGCCAAGATGAAGTTCTGATATTACCTATTCCCATACGTACGTATCACACTTCTAACCACGCCACCTATTTCGAGAGAGAGCTGGGGCCACAAGTCGGGGTAGTCTTCATTCGCTGCTTCCAGATACTTTTTACCTTTCTTCTCTCGTAAGTATTTAACTGTCCAATCACCATCAAGGTTGGCGACGACAATATCACCCACTTTCGCTTGGCATGTACGCTCCACAAGTAAAAGGTCGCCTTCGTAAATACCTGCATCCACCATAGAAAGACCTTTTACTCGCAAAAGATACATTTTTTCTCTTTTTCCTAGCAAAAGCTCATCCACCGAAATTCTATCAAGTGCCACCTCTTCTGCCGCTGAAGGAAATCCCGCTTCTATGTGTCCTAGCAACGGCACTGTTTCTGTAAGCGCAACAGGGACCAATTTGCCTCGTGAATCTTTTTCTACCACACCTGCATCAATGAGTTTTCCCACCACCTTAGCTACGGCATTTTTAGAAGCAAAACCAAAGAGTGTACACATTTCACTATAGCCAGGCATGCGTTTGTGCTTCTGAAAAAAAGTTCTAAGTTTTGTTGTGTATTGTTCCATACTTATTGTGAAGTTTGCAACCGAAATGCGACCAATTTTTCTTATGAGGTACGAATTAGAAAAATGAAGTGCCCTTGTGGTGCGCCGTTTGCATAAGTTCTAATTAAAAAGCAAATTTCCAAGTAAAAAGTCTCGCCACAACTCCGCGATTAAGACTCTGCCGTACTGGACTCTTGCCTGTGCGCGGTCGACGTCGTAATGGCTGTACGGGAGATGATGAGGCGTCTTCACGAAGGTATTGCAGTGTTGCAAGAAGCTCTCTGTGACGACGTGCTTCTTTTTCATATTGAAGACCTTTGATAATTTTAGTATCGATGCGGTCGTTTAACTTATCTAATTCTGAATGTATCTTTTGATATAATGTTGTTTTACTCATATGTATGCCCTGGTGTTATTTGTATATACGTAGTTTAGGTGAACATTCGTTCACCGTCAACTTTTTTGCCTGTGGATAGCCTCTTACTGTGACAAAAATACATCCTGTCAACACCATAGGTATTGAGAAATACCACCACCCCGATTAAATATGGTACAGTTTATATATGAACAAAATAGGCCAAGGTATTCTTATTATCTCAGTGATACTTAACGTAGTGTTGTTCTACGAACTACTAGAACGAAATGTTGCACTAGCTCCAGAGGATGATGCTGTGTCTGAGGAAAGTGAATCCGTTACCATCGAGAAGAAGGTTCATGAAAGTGGAATCTCGTATCCACTCATGCGAATTGTTGATGGCGACACTATTATTGTCGGATTTGAAAATGCGACCGAGTACGTTCGACTTATTGGTATAGACGCACCTGAACCAAACGACCCTGGGGGACCACAGTGCTATGCGCAAGAATCCACCACACACCTTCAAGAGCTTGCTCGCACCGGACTCGTAACACTGTACTTTGATGAGTCACAGGGCATGTACGATAGCTACGGAAGACTGCTTGCCTACGTAGAAATGCCTGATGGTACAGATCTGGGGAAACAAATGCTCGCAGACGGATACGCACAGGAATTTACGTACCACTCAGCATACGAGCGACAAGCCTCCTATATGTCTGCGGAGGCTGAAGCACTTGAAAAAGAGCAAGGCTTATGGGCACCAGATGTTTGCAATACTACTCCCGCGAATCAACCTTAAGTTTTATTTGAGCAATCGCACTATTCCGCACGGTTGAAACTCGTCCACAAACCATTCCACCAATCAGAAGGACTCTGTGAATACAGAGCTTTACTAATTTTTTTTGATGATTCAAATTGCAGTAAGTTGATTTGTGCGTTCCCTTTTCCATCTTTACCTCGCAACCATATACTGGCTTCTTTGTTGCCTTGCCACTCATACTCACGCAACAGAAATGCTTGTTCAAGAAGATCTGCATCTTTGGTGATTTTTGCTTCCTTGCTTTCTCTTTTTTCGTATTCCTCCTGTAGAGACTTCATGAAGGGATAAGGCATTGGATCCAACTGGTCGTTAGATATTTCTTGTGTATGTACTGTCACGTACCGTTTATGTATCCAATTGTGATCATTACTTCGTGTCTCACCTAAATCGTGGAAAAGTGCCATCATGACAGTTTTGTATGGATCAACTCCCTCTTCCTGCGCAAGTATCCACGCTATGAGAGCAACACGATATGAATGTGAGGCAATGTTATCTGACATATCATCGGTCAACAGAGTTTGCCGATGCATGCGAGCAAGTTTGCGCATGGTACCTGCCTCAAAAAGAAAATTAACTATTTTAATATTTTTTTCGTCTGACATTATTATTGTTGTTCATCTATCAGACCCAGGCGATCATCTTCTAGTTCGATGTATCCTGTTGCGGAACTTTCCACACAGAGTCGCACGAGATACTGGCTACCCGAGAGTGCGTCCGTCGTAAGCCTGTAATATTCTCGTGGTAGCCGAGCAATAGTAAGAGCAATGTTTTCAGTCTCATAGGCAGACTCAGGGAGTGGGGGCAATCTATCTTTTGGATTGGTTACCAAGAGTGTGCTGTCTAATGAATACTCCACCCCATATTCTGTTTGTGGACCATATGCCACGACAAGCCCACTCTCCACGTCCAAAACAGCGTGCTGTTGACAGTTTGAACCACAACCCCACTCGACGACTGTAAACTTTCCCGCAAAGGTCGGTCCACGTTTAAGCCCTTCGGAAAGAATTCTTTTATGTTCACTTGCCTCTTTGAAAATTGCAAAGTCCGGCTCCGTAGCATACGTACCTTTATACTCAATAAGTGTACTGTCCGTGGTAGTGGCCAGCCGTTGTTCTTGCCGCTCAATCACATCTGCACAAGTAATCGCTTTTGACTTTACTGCCTGCAACTCATTTGAGCGCTTGTACACTCCGCCCTGCTCTTTAATCGCACCCCATACCCAAATAACATAGTCTCCCGCACAGGTATGTACTAAGCGTCCAAGGGGATACCAGCTCACCTCCACACCTTCATGGAGTAGCTTACCTTCACTGTCATAGCAACTCGAGGCCACGGGACCAAAAGCTTCAAACACTTCTTTTGTGATGCTTTCTACTCCTTTTGTATCCATCCATGGAGCCCATAGAGGAATAACAACAAGTAGTGCAATAATACCAAAACGAATCATTGTGGCAGTATACCTTGAGCAGGGTTATGCGAAAACTTCACGTATCTCAAAATAGTTTTACGATTATAGGTAAAAACACTTACGAAAATAAATTTGGGACCTACGTAAACGGATGCACCACAAGAGTACTTCATTTTTGTAACGCCTTCGGCTAACAAAAATTGGTCGCACTTCTAGGAAAACGAACAAAATGGAGTGAGCTGTACAACGTCGTACAGCGAACGACATTTTGTGAAGTTTGACGACGAAACGCGCCGTTTACATAGGTCCCTTAATAAAGAAGGTCTTCTAACCCCCCACCCTCTGCTTCACACAGTACCACGTCTTCTTCGTTCATTGAGAGTGTTTCCTGCAGGTACTTGGTCGCTTCGGAAAAACCACCAAGCACATCAACAAGTTTCAACCGAAGCGCTTCGTCTCCAAAAAAGGCACGTCCATCGGCCAGTGCAGTCAGTTCTTCTTTTGAGAATTTTGTACGTGCAGTTGAGATACGATCAATCATGTATGCATGCGCACTATCTACTTGTGATTGTAAATACTCCTTTTCTTTCTGCGTCAATACTCGTTCTGGATTCCCTACATCTTTGTATAATCCACTTGATAGATCAATCCACCGTGAGCCCACATACTCCGTAGAGCTTGCCACTTCCAGGTACGACATAGTGACACCGATAGAACCAACAGCAGAAACAGGTGATGCGACTATATAGTCAGCTCCAGAAATAGCCCAGTACGCGGCACTAGTACCTCTATCTCTCACCACCGCAACAACGGGTTTTTGTGTATCCAAAAGTGCTGCCATTATTTCATCTCCGGCGAGTGGCGTTCCCCCTGGAGAATCAACATCAAGTAAAATGGCAACAACATCCTCATCATCGTCAGCATCAGTAATTTTCTGAACAACACTATCTGCACTTGCAATAACTCCCATACCAAGAAGTTCACCTATTCCGCTGTCGGTGGAGGTAAGAACACCCTGAATGGGTATCCTTGCGACGTTACAGGTTATATCCTCATTGTATAAAATAGTTATAAATCCCAAAAAAAGAATAAGTACAAATCCCCAGAAAAAAAGAGAAGGGATGAGTACCAAAATCGCATACACGAAATGCCATGCACCACGTTTTTTATTCGGTTGAGTAACACTATTTTCTTCCATATTCATATTTATAGAATACCATCAACATCCCTATTATTTCATGAATTTTCAGCAGTATCTGCCAGCTGATCACCGTACAGTTTTCGTGCTCTTTCCCAAAACTCAGGATGATCTTTATGTTTCTTGAGCCAGTACCACCATTCTGCTCCCCAAAGATACTGTTTTTCAAAACGTGTTTCTTTTGCGTATGCAATAATTTTCTCAAACTTTTCACTATTCATACGTGCTAATTGGGTATCAATATCTGCGTCTACCACAGGCACGTTGAGCCAAGGTTCAACAGAAAGTTCAATCAACATCGTTTCCTTTTTTCCAAATATAATTTCAAGCAATTTTCTTTTAGCTATGTATGTCTCAGGGGGAAGAATTGATTCAATAGGACCCGTAGCCTCATTCCAGAGGTATACGTAGACGCTCGTACCAAAACTATCTCCTCGTTTATATGCTCCATACCACATCCCCAGATTTCCACTATCTGTCACAAGTATTGGATGTGATGGGTCAAGCGTACGAACAAGTGCTATTTCTTCGTCAAGAAATGCGGTGTCGAGTTCCCCACAATGCTCTTTTGCAAACACCGTCAAGAATGGTTCATTTTCAACCTGCCAATACACAATTGCAGGACTGTCTTTGTACCGAGTAACTACCTGTTCTAGATACTCTCGAATAAGATCTTTTTGCTCTTCCCATGATTTCTCTTGTGCCCAAACAGGTACGTGACATTCTGGCCAACGAGGAAGTCGTCTACCTACAGCGAAAACTACATCGGCACCATGTTCCTCTGCAAGTCGTACTTGGGTATCAAGCTCCGAAAAATTCCACTCGCCTTCTGCGGGAGAAACCATTGGCCAATGGGCAGCAAGTCGCAAGTGGCGAACCTGTAGGTCTTCAAGGATTGCAGTGTATACCTCTTCCCATGGAAGCCCGAGCTCTCGTGCATACAGTGTGTTAAACGATACACCATACTGGATGTCTTTTGGATACACCTCATGCGTAAGTGCGTACCAAACAAGACCTGCACCGACAAGAATAATGAAGATAAGTAGTAAAATCCATGTGAACATTTTCATACCTTATATAAATAAGAGGAAAAAGCCAAATGCAATAAGTGGAATGGCTATCGCCTTGTGTATCATATCTTGTGTTGTGAGATTCTCACCAAAATCTCTATTGAGTTTACTTCCAAAAATAACACTGATGATGAGTAAAAAGAGATATTGCAACCCACCTAATGCCTGCACGAGTGCAACATCCCCAAACTCAATGGCTTTAAGGATAATAATACTTCCAAATCCTGCGAGCACTTTGTTGCCCACAACCAACAGCCCGTCACGTCCTTTTGCACGGGAGGTACGCGCAGTAATTTTGTGCCAGTATTCAGGAATAAGAAGCATAGAAAGCGCAACAAAAACAATACCCAATCTTGTCCAAAGAAAAGCATTGTCAAAATTTGTCAGTTCAACAAACGACTTAAATACTACGTAGTGCAATCCAAACATGAGAGATGCGTGAGTTGCTGAAAGCATGACTTGCCATGAAAAACGAAATTGAGAAATTAAAATTGTTCCTACCATCAATAAGAGAAAACCACCCATAAACTCGCGAGGGAGAGGTGTTGCCAGAAACATATATGAAAAAAGCAACGTGAAAAAAGCGGTAAGACCACCAGTTACGGGCACCACGTCAGACGCATCAGATAACCGCAATGCATCAAAGAATGACATGAGCGCAGAGAAAAAAGTGTACCCCGCAAGTATTGAAAATGAAAATACTATAAGGTCGAGGGGGCTCACGTTAGCAAACGAGGGCATCGAAAGACCTTCAATAGGTATCGGCAACCAACTAAAAAAGTAGATGAGTATCGCACCGGAAGAAAGCACGCTCACGTAAAACGCATACACAAAAGGACGAAACACCACGGTTTCGGAGGTAACAATGTACTTATCAAAAAGAGCTACAATTGCATTTATCAATTGCCCAACAACAGCGAGTGCAAGCCAAAGACTCATACTATTATTGTACCTGAAAAAAACCAATACATTTGTAAACATATTAACATGAAGAAGGTTGAACCTTCTTCATAGATCTTTATACTATAAATATATTTTCTATATTATTTTTTTGCTTATGCAACGAGAACCGATTGAGACAGACGGTATTTATCACATTTATAATCGTGGTGTTGATAAACGTATTACTTTTGATGATGACGATGAGTATAGATATTTTATTCATTTCTTATACACTCTGAATGATTCAAAAAATACTTCTACTAATATTAGGAGAGATTTTCTATCAATAACAAAATCTAACAATTATCAAACTGCCACTAATGAAGAAGGCTCAACCTTCTTCATTAGTAACCCTAACAATTATAAAAGAGACATGTTGGTCGATATATATGCTTTTGTATTAATGCCAAATCATTACCATCTACTTCTCAAACAAAAAGTTGACAACGGGGTTTCAAAATTTATGCAAAAGTTGGGTACTGGGTATACCATGATGTTCAATGAAAAACATGAACGTTCAGGTTCCTTGTTTCAAGGTCGATATAAAAGTAAAAACATCTTAAGTGATGAACAGTTGAGATATATCACGCATTACATACATCTTAACCCCCTTGGAAAAAATAACTTATTAAATCTAGAAGAGAGTGTAGAATATTTAAAAAAATATAAATGGAGTAGCTTCCCTGACTATGTTGAGATTAAGAATTTCCCATCAGTTACATCTCGAGATTTTATTTTTTCTCTTTTTGAAGATAAGAATAAATATTTTAAGAGCATCAGTTCAGTAGTTGAAGAAAATGACCTTTTGTCACACATTGATTCAAAAGACTGTATTGATTACAGCGACTCTTAAGATTTTAAACAGAAGAGAATGAAGAA
The DNA here is from genome assembly GCA_000998045.1 of Parcubacteria group bacterium GW2011_GWD2_42_14. Classification (GTDB taxonomy): domain Bacteria; phylum Patescibacteriota; class Minisyncoccia; order Phycocordibacterales; family UBA12088; genus UBA12088. The sequence continues at coordinate 13,091 of LCCS01000012.1, read as the reverse complement.
GGTTCAACCTTCTTCATATACTTTCATAAAATATGGTCCTTGCGATTTTTTATGAAGAAGATTGAACCTTCTTCATGTTTTGGGTGGGAATGAGAAAGAATGAGGTCACGGTAGACGAGCGCGGAGGGGCGGATAGTGCGTTCTTGTGTGTCGAAGTTTACCTCCACTAAGCCAAATCGTTTTTCAAAACCCTCCGCCAATTCGTAATTATCAAGCAGTGACCAATAACAGTATCCACGCACATCCACTCCATCTTGAATTGCTTCACTTATACTCTCCACCGTATCGCGTATATAGTCAGCACGAAAACGATCGTGTGCGTCAGCACACCCAGCTTCTGCAATATAGATTGGTTTTTTATATTTCCACAGCATATGAAGTGCCTCATAGATACCCCTAGGATCTATATTCCATCCCATGTCCGTTTTTCCAAGTACACAGGTATCACCAAAGACCCTGCGGTTATAGTAATTTAAGCCTACCCAGTCTGTATTTTTGTAGACTCTTCTCATAAACAAATGAGTCCAACCTAAATTAAAAGTCCATGCCAAAAAGATATTAAAAGGATTCTTGTTAGCACCAAACACCACGATATGCTTTACAATTCCAACTTTCTTTCTAGGAAAAGTTGCTTTTATACTCTGATATGAAAGGTTGTGTCCCCGTATTAACTGTACTATTACATTTAAATATTTTAAAAATGATTTTTTATAAAATGGTGGCCACTCCCCTCGAATATACCCAAACCCAGAAAAAACCATCGGCTCATTTATGGTCGCATAATTATCACAAAGGTCCCCTAACTGTTCCACTACATACGTACAATATCGTGAAAAAACTTCAGGTGCATCTTTCCTTTCCCATCCTCCACTACGCGAAAACCATAACGGAAGCCAAAAGTGCCAGAGGGTGATCAGTGGATAGATACCTCGTGCTTGAAGTGCTCGAAGTACTTCTCTGTAATGCTCGATTTCTTTCTCATCAAACTTCCCTTCTTCAGGCTCGATGCGAGACCATTCTATAGAAAACCGGTGTGTGTTATGTCCGAGGGATTTTGCGATATCGAAATCTTGCTCATAGCGATTGTAGTGGTCGCACGCAGTACCACATGGAGGCACCTTCCCCTCACGTGCACCCTGTGCCCAGTCATTGTTATCTATTCCTCCTTCTACCTGATAACTCGATGTGGCTGAACCCCATAGAAAGGTATCTGGAAATACTTTTTTTTCATTCATGTGTATAGGACGTACGCAAACGGATGGAGTTCGAGGCGGCCGAGCATAATAAAACGAGTTGTATGAACAATACTACGAGAGATATTTTGCGATGGACAACGAAGAAATACGCCGTTTGCGTAAGTCCTATGTAGAACAATACCATTAGGTATACACACAAAGAAAGGGGCATCCGAAGATACCCCTTTATGTCAACTTTACGTCAACGTTTTAACCACACTGCGGTTGAAGAATGAAGAAGGTTGAACCTCCCTCATGATACAGAACGAAAGGGTTAGTTGCCGTAGTTGGGACTGGTGAAGGATGTCCCCCACTCGCCCCACCCTTTGGTGTAACCGCCGGTATTGGAAAATTTCTGTCCTTCACCTTCGGAGAGGTAACCACCGACCGACATGACTGAGAGGCCGTTGTTTTCATCGCCCCTGGTCGCACTGAAGGCAAACTGGCCGCCGGACATGGATTTGGTATACGATTTTTGAGCATCTGCCCAAGCACTCGAGGCTCCACCAATATCAACATAAAATTTCCCCTGGTTGACAGTCGTCTGTTGCGGCACCTGTGTCGTCGGTTGTTGCGTTTCTGTCGCAAAAGTTGGCGCCACGGAGAATGCAAACATGAGGGTTAGAGCTGCTGCTACAATCATCTTTTTCATTTCTTTACCCCTTTCTGGATGTTTTATGCCTGAGTTATCCCAGACGTTGAATGTACACATCAGGCTTTCGCCTAATGTTTTTACCACTTTTCTTTTTAAAAATTGGTAATGGGCTTAGCCCGATGCTTATTGAAGGTTATCATAATAATATATAATTGTCAAGTTGACCGATCAAAAAAACTTGCTTTTTAATAAGATTTGTGCTATTGTTTTTCTAGGGAGTTTGTACTATACAAACAAATATCAAAATTCAGAAAGGAGAAAAAAATGAAAAGAAAGCTGTTCACATTGATGTACATCTTATTGCTTTTGCTCACACCCTTAGGGGTGTTCGCAAAAAACCCTGCCCCGTATGTTCCCGACCAAAAAGCGGGGACACCTGCTTTGGTAGTGTTTGGGGAAATCCAACAGATGCCAGAAAATTCCCTGGCACGAAAAGAATTCTTCAAGGAATCCCAAGCCAACTTGGGACTTGATGAAAGTCAATTCAAGGCACTGTTTGCTATTCAAGGTATGGTCAAGGTCGAGACTTGCGGAAAGTGCAATCTGGAAACTGCTGGCCTTAAGAACAATATCAGCACGTACTGGCGTACGGTAAAGCCTTCAGAAGAGGTGGTGTTTGTCCTTATTGACAAGCAATGGAAGCCTTGGTTTCTGATTCGCTGTGCAAACCCTGTACGCGAAAGAAAAGAAACCAAACCGCCGGAACCGCAACCGCCTCAGCAACAACCGCCAGCGCCAGCCGTCCCACAACCTAAAGAACCTGCACCAGAACCCCCTCAATTCAGACCGGTAGGTTGCTTACAAGGTGCACCGCTTCAGTTACTGGGTTCTACCACTACTCGCAGTGGAGTTGGATATTCTCCGTGGAGTGGAGGTTATGGTGTTGCAGATTCATCTCACCACAACAACGTTATCTTTTATCCCACGGAATGCATTTCAGAAAGAGACTATCAAGAAAGAGACAAGGAGGGGAAGAAATGAAAATAACTAACCTACTCAGTATGCTGGTAATTCTCGTCACGTTGTCAGCGTGCGGAGCTCACACAAAAGTGGCGCGTTTAGACCCAGACGGAGTATGTCCTCAAGGAGAGACGTGTGTTTCTTTTATGAGTGCTGGGATGGATGCGGAGGGTGGCGGTGTACAGAAAACAACAGTCCTCTTTGGTGGTACTCAGGTAGTACCCGACAAAAATGGACAACCACAAACCGTCCCACTTGGAGCAAAAGTTATATCAGCAAGTGCGAATGCTGACCGCGTAGACACTATGCTACCATCATTGGTTGGTGCTGGCGCACAACTTGGTTCAGCAGGAATCCATGCAGATGCCGTTCGTTATGGCGCAAAGAAACAAGCGGAGGCATATAAATATGCCGCTGAACATTCAGCTCCAAGTAATATAATCATCAATGATGGGTCGGCAAGCTCGTACTCTGGCGCTACTGCCGTAAGTCAGCAGACAAGTGAGGTGGGCATCGGTATAGAACAAAACACCAGTACCCGCTTCAACCCAACGAAGTAAGAGTTTTTGATATTTGTTTAACCATCAAGGCCGACAGTTTTAAACTGCCGGCCTTGTTCATTTCTAGGACCTACGCATATACATATTGCGTAGGTCTTTTAGGACTTACGCAAACGAGTGTAGTTCTAGGAAAACAAACAAAATGGAGTGAACTGTACTAGTCGTACAGTGAACGACATTTTGTGAAGTTTGACAACGAAATACACCGTTTCCGTAAGTCCTACATTATTTTCGAGCATACGCACGTTCCACCAAATGCCCAAGGAAACTCGGCAACGTCGCACCAACAGCCTCAACCGTCTTCGGGAGAAGTGAAGTAGGAGTGAGTCCTGGTAAGCTATTCACTTCTAGGAAGTACACACCATCTCGTGCAACTATAAAATCACTTCGCGAATAATCACGAAGCCCAAGTGTTTTGTGAACATGTTTTGCGGCATGCAGGAGTACATCTGTAGTTTCTCTGGTAAAAGGTGCCGGACAAAGCTCACGAGCATTCCCTCCATACTTTTCAGTATAATCAAAAAAAGTTGTATTACTTGTAATTATTTCTATAGGTGGAAAAGCATACACGTCTTGCCCACGGAAACCATCAGCCACAGCTACTGTTGCTTCCCTCCCCTTAATATATTTCTCAACAAGCACTTGATCTGCATAACTGAAGGCAACGGTTAGAGCGTAAAGCAATTCATCAAAAGATGATACTAGTGCAGTAGCAATAGACGAGCCACCACTTACAGGCTTAACGATACAGGGTTGTGGAAATGTTTGAAAAAGTGCAATGACCTGATTTTTGTTCATCTCATCTCGATGTAAAAGCCGATGCGGTGCATGTTTGAATGGCGCACTCGACAAATGTCCTTTGCTGAGTACTTTGTTCATAGCGATGGCAGAAGCCAGAGACCCGCTTCCTGTATATTTGCTTCCATGGGAATCCAGAAAACGTTGCACTTCACCATCTTCTCCATACTTACCATGAAGTGCGTTAAATACGACATCCACTTGATCAAGTGCTCGGGTCGCCTCTACTGGCATACCCCGCATATGCCACTTTCCTGCCTTATCAATGAGAATGTCCTTGACCTCGTATCGATCTTTTGAAAGATTTTGTATAACCGATTGTCCAGTCTTGAGCGAGACTTCATATTCGGCAGATGGACCACCGCGTAATACCCCTACACGCATCTTGTACATGTAGAGTAGTATAGCAGAAGCTTAACCAAGAAGATGTTTTGCACGTTTTTTTGTGTGGACTGCGAGAGAAAACCTATGCGCCTCTGCGTTGGCGAGCAGTATGTCACTTTGATGCAATGTTCTCAGTTTTATTGGTCCGCGAAGTATGTGGGGATTGTGACGCGCATCCTTGGTTACTGCTATAAGTGGTATGGTAACACCTGCTTCGGCAAGTACCTTTTTTGCAGTATTAAGCTGTGCAATACCACCATCGATTACTATGATTCTTGGATACTGCCACTCAGGATGTGCAAGTCTTCTCTCTAAAAGTTCCTTAAGCGCACCCGTGTCGCTTCCTTCTGAAGCTGTACGAATAGTAAACGTCCGATACTCTTTCTTTTGTGCCTGTCCACCTTCTACAGCCACCATAACACCAACTGTGTTTTTTCCACCTAGATGCGCAATATCATACCCTTCTATGCGAAAAGTATTTGCAACACCTCCTACACGCTCCTTCTGGATAAGCGACACGTCTTCTATATGCTGGAGCGCAAAGAGTTGCATCTTTGCAATATGCGCATTTTCAAACTGTTTCAGTTGTGCAAACCGCCGCATATCTTTTTTAAGAGTGTCGACCACTGATCGTAACTTTCCATCGAAAATAGTTTTAAGATGTCGTATGTTCCTTCTGTACATGTCCGGAGTAAGCGAAGCATCAGGATACACACCTATAGACTGATTAAAACGAAGCTTGCTATCTCCCTTTGCAAGAAGTTCATCAACAGGTTTAGTGGTGTCATAGTAAGGAAAAATTTTCCGTAATATTTTAAGAGCTTGTTTAAACTGCATCGCATGTGGGAAAGGACCATACACCAAAGGTTCAGCTTTTTTAAAAGTCCCATTCTTCCGCGCCATGAGCTCGTTGTACCGCATCGGTAGCTCCTTACCTCGTACAGTCAACAGACGTGGAAATGCTTCGTGCATTGTGATAATAAGAAAGTTAAAACTTTTATCATCTTTGTCACGAACATTAAACGGTGGTTTAAGTTCTTTAATATATTTTGCTTCCAGAATAAGCGCCTCAAGTACCGAATCTGTCTTGTGGAAATCCACACGTACCGCGCGCTCTACCATAGCAACCACCTGTTCACCTCGTGCAGAAGAAAGGGTCGAAGCAAAATAACTACGCACTCTATCTTTGAGTGACGTCGCTTTTCCCACATAAAGCACTTCTTGTTTTGGACCTAGGAAAAAGTAGACTCCAGGTGCATCAGGAAGTTTTTGTATACTTGGATGATTTAACAACATAATAGTAGAACCTACGTAAACGGCGCATTTCATCGTTGTCCGTCACAAAATGTCTCTCGTAGTATTGTTCATACAACTTGTTCCATTTTGCTAGGGCGCCTCGAACTGCATCCGTTTGCGTAAGTCCTATTTTACAACACTTTCTTGAGATATTTACTAGTATGCGACTCTTTGCTTCGTGCCACCGTTTCGGGTGTACCTTTAGCTACAATAGTACCACCTCCTACACCGCCCTCTGGTCCTATGTCTATAATCCAGTCCGCTGACTTAATCACGTCAAGATTATGTTCAATCAGTACCACGGTATTACCTCGGCGTATAAGTGCATTTAAAACATCGAGAAGTTTTTTGACGTCATCGTAGTGCAAACCAATAGTAGGTTCATCGAGAAGGTATATTGTTTTTTCTGTATGTGGTCGATAGAGTTCACTTGCAATCTTTACACGTTGTGCCTCGCCACCCGAGAGGGTATTCGCCGCTTGTCCTAGCTCTAGGTACTCAAGCCCAACGTCACTCAATGTCTGCAATCTATCGCTTATCTGTGGAATATCTTTAAAAAATTCCAGTCCCTCCTCCACACTCATGTGCAAAATATCATAGATATTTTTCTTTTTATACCGGACATCAAGCGTCTCTTTCATAAAACGTCGTCCATTACACACATCACAGGTGACATACACTGTTGGCAAAAAGTGCATTTCCACCGCTATGGTTCCGTTTCCCTGACAAGCCTCACAACGTCCGCCACCCTTATTTGTAGACACATTAAAAGAAAAACGTCCTGGCTTCCACCCGCGTGCTCGTGCCTCTTCTGTAGAGGTAAATAAATCTCGAACGTACGTCCATACCCCTGTGTACGTGGCAGGGTTGCTCCGTGGTGTGCGGCCAATAGGACTCTGATCCATAAGTACAACACGAGAAAGATACTCAGTCCCTGTCAAACTTGAGATGTTATATAACTTCGCAGTACGAAACTGTCGTTCAAGCCGAGCTCGTAAATTTTTAAACAAAAGTTCATACATCAAAGTAGACTTTCCAGAACCAGATACACCGGTAATAGCAACGAGCTTCCTCAAAGGAATATCAACGTTCATCTCTTTGATATTGAAGGCGTTTCCATTTCGTATCCGAAGCCAGCCAGCTTCTTCCTCCCGTCGCTTTTCCGGAACTTCTATTTCTTCTTCTCCACGCAGGTAAGCAAGTGTCCGTGAGCCACTCTCGTTCTTTTTTGCAGTGAGCAAATCTTCCAACCACCCAGACACCACCACCTTACCACCATGGATGCCTGCTCCTGGTCCTATGTCCACGATATAGTCAGCGGAGAAAATAGTATCCTCGTCGTGCTCAACTACAATAATAGTATTACCTAAATCTCGTAGTGCGGTCAGTGTTTTTATGAGCTTGTCGTTGTCTCGTTGATGTAGTCCAATGGTCGGTTCATCAAGTACGTAGAGCGCCCCCACCAAACCAGACCCAAGCTGGCTTGCAAGACGGATTCTTTGCGCCTCACCTCCCGAGAGCGTATTTGCACGCCTATCAAGGGTGAGGTAGTCGATGCCCACATTGAGCATAAACTGCAACCGTGCATGTATCTCCTTGAGCACCACAGATGCGATTTCTTTTTCTTTTGGCGTGAGAACAAGCGTGTTCATAAACGTTTGCGCGTCTCGTATAGATAGAGAAGTAACGTCAACAATCGTTTTCCTTGTTTTTTTGTCTTTACCCAGAAAAACATGAAGTGCTTCAGGACGAAGTCGCTTCCCTTCGCACACCGGACAAATGTCATCATGGAAAAAACCAATCGTACCCAAACCATTGCACTCCGGACATGCTCCATACGGGGAGTTAAATGAAAAAAGTCGTGGTTCCACTTCTGGGAACGATGTTCCATCCTTGGGACAAATAAATTTTGAAGAAAGTGTCTGTAGTGTGCCATCTGGTGCCTCTATCTCTATGAGCCCTTCTGATTCTCGAAGTGCCAACTCAATAGCCTCTGCCAAACGCTCCTGTGCATCTTTCTTGGAAGTCGTTAACTCCGACACATAGAGCTCATCTACCAACACGCTTATGTCATGACGTTTTTGCTTGCTCAGTAGTATTTTTTCGCGTAGTGAGTATTCGACAGTATCAATTTTAACTTTTTCATACCCTTTTCCAAGGAGATCATATAAAAGTTGGTAGTACTCACCTTTTCTCCCTACAACAACAGGTGCCCAGAGACGCAACTTTCTATCATCATAGGAAATACCCATTACTTCTTTATTGTTTTTTTCGCCTGATGCCAGAACACTTTCGCGTACAGTTTTTTGCATTTCCTCGTTTGAGAGCTTGTGTATCGGTGTATCACATTTTGGACAGTATGCGGTACCGACACGTGCATACAGTATACGCATGTAGTCATACACCTCGGTAATAGTCGCTACCGTGGAACGGGGGTTGTTTGATCGAGACTTCTGGTCTATCGAAATAGCAGGAGAAAGACCAAGTATTTCATCGACGTCAGGCTTTCTCATTTGGTTGAGAAACTGTCGAGCGTATGCCGAGAGTGATTCAACATACCTTCTCTGTCCTTCTGCAAAAATGGTATCAAAAGCCAGTGATGATTTTCCAGAACCAGAAAGACCAGTAAATACCACCAGTTTGTTTCTGGGCATGGTCACCGAGATATTCTGCAAATTATGGGTGCGTGCACCCTTTACATGTATGATGTCATCCATCCCGTTAGAGACAGGACACAAAGTGTCCGTCGGTTAAGCTAGTAATTCTTTTATAATCCAACTTCTTCATTGTTACTTGCAAATGCCTACAACTTTTACCGTCTGTTCCAATTTTCATGTTAAATGGCTTGATACACGTCTCCCTTCCATCATTTACCGTCTCTAACGGGATCCATATATAAGTCATACCTGTGCAAGGTGGCACAGATTAGGTGGAATCATCTTACCATGCAATTATCCACATACAAGTCAAGTATGTTTTGTAATTAACAGTACAATATAAGACAAGCAATAATGTTGTAACGTTATTCGTTTTATTAAATAGTATAATTTGATATGATTCATATTCGACAGCCTTTTTTTTCTATAGCCGCAGCAACTGTGTTTGGTATACTCGGACTCCTCTTCGGGATAGATGCAGCTCGAGACTCAGTAGTAATTATAGGAGGTGCTGAGTTGGAGCAAAACGCGATTTGGGCACTCACTGGAGTACTTTTCTTGATGGCGTACTTTGCGCTCGTACATCTTAAAGATTAAGTTACTCACATTACGTATTGTAAAAACAAGCTACGTCTCCGTAGCCTGTTTTTATTCCTGAGATTACTTTTTGGGATTGTGTAACTTCTTTAATTCATATAACTCGTCTCGAAGTATGGCAGCTGTTTCAAAATCTAAAATCTTAACAGCCTCATTCATTTGACGTGTCTTTTCTTTTATGAGAGCTTTAGGATTTTTCTTAAATAAATCACTGTCAATTTCTAAAAGCGCACCAACTGTTTTTTTATGTTCCGATTGAATTTGCTCGGTAATGTCCTTAATAGCTTTGACAATGGTTTGTGGAGTGATGTTGTGTTTTTTGTTATATGCTTTTTGAATTTCCCTCCTTCTGTTGGTCTCGTCAATCGCGGCTTTCATAGACCGTGTTGTTTTGTCAGCGTACAAAATAACACGTCCATTCACATTTCGTGCAGCTCGCCCGATAGTCTGTATAAGTGATGTTTCAGAACGCAAGAAACCTTCCTTGTCTGCATCAAGAATACCTACCAAAGATACTTCTGGTAAATCAAGACCTTCCCTCAATAAGTTGACCCCTACCAACACATCGAAATCACCACGGCGAAACTGGGAGAGTATTTCTATTCGTTCCATGGTTTTCACATCACTGTGTATATACGTCGCCTTAATCTTCTTTTCCTTAATATATTCAGTCAAGTCTTCTGCCATTTTTTTTGTAAGTGTAGTCACGAGAGCTCGCTCCCCACTCTTTGCCACACGCTCAACCTCGTTCAAGAAATCATGTACCTGTCCTTTGTAGGAACCACTCGAGACAATAGGTCGTTCAATAAGCTCAGGATCAAGTAATCCTGTTGGTCGAATAATTTGCTCAACAATCTGTCCCTGTTCTTTGCTTGCTTCAAGCTCGTACGTACCTGGAGTCGCTGAAGTATAGAGTACCTGTCCGACACGTTCCGTAAACTCATCAAATCGTAATGGCCTATTATCAAGGGCTGATGGTAAGCGAAAACCATGTTCTATAAGCGTTTCTTTCCGAGAACGATCTCCTGCATACATACCACCTAGTTGCGGTACAGTGACATGCGACTCATCTATAATAGTGAGAAAATCAGGTGATCCATCAGGAAGGTGTGGGAAGTACGACAACAACGTATGTGCTGGATCACCCGCCTTACGTCCATCAAAATGGCGAGAATAGTTTTCGATACCGTTGCAGTATCCAATTTCTTTGACGAGTGCGAGATCATGATTTGTTCTCCGCTTTAAACGTTCATATTCTAAGACGTTTCCTTGTTTTTCAAGTGTTTGCAACCGATCTCGCAACTCATCCTGAATATCAGCAATAGCTCGTTTTCGTTCATGCTCTGGCGTAATAAAATGTTTCGCAGGAAAGAGGAAAAAAGCAGGATGTGTCCTCCGCACCATTCTTGATACCGGGTCAAGCTCGGTAATACTCTCAATTGCGTTATCGTTAAAAAGTATTCTATAAATTACTCGTTCACTCGTTGGCATGATTTCTACCATGTTTCCTCGTGCTCTGAACAAGCCGGGGAATAGGTCTGCGTTCGTTCGACTAAAATGAATATGTACCAACTCTCGTATCAATACTGCACGAGTCAAGGTAGCATCTACTTCAAGCTTAAGATTAACTTTCTGATACTCTTCAGGACTTCCAAGTCCATAGATACATGAAACGGAAGCGACGACAATTACGTCACGACGCGATAGCAGAGCTTGCGTGGAGGCATGTCGCAAACGTTCGATTTCCTCATTAATCATAGCCTCCTTCTCTATATAGGTATCACTTACCGGCATGTAAGCTTCAGGCTGGTAGTAGTCATAATACGAAACGAAAAAATGAACCGCATTATCGGGAAAAAATTCTCGATACTCTTGCGCAAGCTGTGCAGCAAGTGTTTTGTTGTGCGCTATCACAAGCGTTGGTTTCTGAATTTTTTCTATGACGTTTGCCATCGTAAAAGTTTTTCCTGTTCCTGTGGCACCAAAAAGAACTTGGTGTTGCATACCTTTCTTGATTCCATTGGTAAGTGCAGCTATGGCGTCAGGTTGATCTCCTGCAGGTGAATACATCGAGTTAAGTTTCAATTTCTGATTGTTCGTACTTATTGACATAGCATGATTACTGTATACTGATTTTACTACCAAGACAAGTTCATAGAAGAATGTATCGACGTCGTTAACGACGTCGATACCTATGTCGTTTTTCCTGTCACTGTCTACGAGTTGAGCAGGCGTGCTCGTTCCCCTTTCACAAGTTGAATCAAGTAATAAAGGTTATGTACGCTCCCTAGTGTAGCACCAAGCATTTCATGTGCACGGAAGAGGTGTGAAAGGTACGCTCGTGAATAGGTGCGACATACGGGACACTCACACGATGCATCTATAGGAGAAAAATCAAGGGTGTATTCCCCTCTGGTGAGTGTCATTTTTTTTCCTTGCGGTCCATAGACAGTACCAGTACGTGCGAGTCGTGTGGGTTGCACACAATCAAATAAATCAATCCCTTGTTGCACACCTTTAAGCAAATCTTCAGGCTCTCCTATTCCTAATAGATGTCGTGGTTTATTTTCCGGTAATTCATCAGTAACCCACCCCACTGCCGTATCAAGATCTTGCTTCTGGTAGCTCCCGCCTATGCCAAACCCATCGAATTCCATATCTGCAAGTGTTCGAGCACTTTCCCTTCGCAAATCTTCAAACCGTCCTCCTTGTACTATGCCAAATATTCCCTGTCGCGTACCTGCTTCGATGTTTTGTCGGTGAGCACGGAGTGACCGTTCTGCCCATCTGTGGGTACGATGCATCGCTTCTTGCTGATAGGTATGATCTGCTTCTGCAGCAGTACACTCATCAAAGGTGAAGAACATATCTGCACCAAGCTCATGCTGTATCTCAACTGAACGTTCTGGGGTAAACCGATGTAACGAACCATCCAGGTGACTCGTGAAGCTAACACCCTCATCATCTATTTGAGCCAACTTTCCATGCTGTGAAGCTACCTCTTGATCAAACACAGTTGCTATCTTTGATTCAGCATCTAGTTCTTCGCGTGTAACTTTAGACACTGTTTTTCCAAATCCAACCCCGAGGGAGAAGACTTGAAAACCACCTGAGTCAGTAAGAAGTGGACCATCCCATCCCATAAATGTATGCAGTCCTCCGGCTGCCTTTACCACAGAACTCCCTGGCTGAAGATGTAGGTGATACGTATTCGCAATGAGTGTTTGGAGACCGATATCTCGGAGTGTTGGGACTGTAACACCTTTTACAGTCCCTTTAGTACCCACAGCGACAAAAGCCGGAGTTTCTATGTCACCATGGGGCGTATGCAGTATCCCAGCTCTCGCCTTACTCTGCGTATCTTTTTTTAGTATTTCAAAAGTGATTGCATTCATACGACACCGTTTCTACATTTGTAGAAACATAGCAGACTACCAGCTACGGTTTTTCTAGAGTGTTGGAGCAGAACATCCACTATTCTGTGCAAGATCAGCAAATGGCACTTCTCCAGAAAGTCGCGTTCCGTTGCTAAATTCCCAGGTTGGGTAACTGGTGATACCGGCTTCTTTACATACATCTGTTTGTCCACGACTATCCTCTGTAGAACATTCTATGTAAGGGAGTGCATCTACAGCTTCCTTAAAAGCCGCTTTTTGGTTTCGACAGTGACTACACCAAAAAGCTCCATAGAATTTTGCACCACTCTCTTTGAGACAGGTAGCAAATTCAGTTAAATCCTCTTGCGAAAATTCAGTTCGGGGTTCAGTTTTCTGTAAAAAAAACATTCCTCCAATAACGACAAAAACCACTATCAAGGTACTAGCAATGAGTGTTGTTTTATTCATACTCGATTATTTTTTTATGACCCCATTAAAGTCCTGCATTGCACGTGCTTGTCCTTCCAAAACCAGTACCTCAACTGCTTTCGCCGCATGTGCAACCACCCCCT
>LCCS01000011.1 GCA_000998045.1 Parcubacteria group bacterium GW2011_GWD2_42_14 | reverse complement strand
GCCCTGTGTGATGCGTGGTGTCAAAACGGTCAAGCCGGATGGTGGTACTGGGGAGGAATTTCATTTGGTTGCCTACTGTCCTCTTACGGAGCAAGTGCATGGACAATTGAAGATAGACTCTTTCCAGTCACTGGTTTTGTTTTCAGTTTTGGTATGACACTGGTGTTGATTTTGTAGCGCAGTGTCATAACAGCCGAGCCCCAAAGGCCGGCTGTTTACTGAATGCCATCGCTAAAAATTTCTAAATTTTGTGATAATGTGTATTTAGATCCTAACTTTCACAAATACGCAAAAAATAGTACAGCTACAAGGAGAACAGTATGTTGACTAGTAAAAAAGGTGAAGAAATAGTTACTCAAGAGAAAAAAGGAGCAACAAAAACGCAGATATGTTTTGTTTTTATGCTAAGTATTCTCGATATAGTGAAGAGTACAATCAGTCGGGAAAGTATACACCACTGATTTTCTTTGCCATTGTCTATTGCTTTATCACCGCAGGTTTCCTTTTGAGAAAAGTTATAAAGGCATTCAAAGAAAGAAAAAATATGGCGAGATTGGGCTAACGCACTTTAAGAGACTTGGTATATCCGGAGTAAAAGTGTAAAACACACAACAGCCCCCTCTAAAAGATGGGGCTATGTTTTTGTGCTCAGAATTTGTAACACGTCGAGGATGAGAAGGAACTACTGATAGAGGATGGCTAGAGCAAAATTGTCATCTTGCCAGACTTGGTGTTGATGACAACATGCCTTTGTTCAATCTCAGTAATAGTAATGGTTGCATCACCTTCAAGGTCGTACCCTTGGTCTACAACTTTTGCCTCAGCTGTATCGCTACCAGCTGAGAAAACATAGAGGTAATACTGGAATTGTGGTACACTTTTCCAGTGATTAATCTGTTCTTCAGTCACGTATGCAAAGACACCGATTTCTGGACGAGATACTCGTTGCTTGATGCTCGGTGGTCGATAGGATATGTGTCTAGTGGTCGAGCGCAGGTTTTCCATTTTTGGCTTGCGCTCCCAAAAATACTGATTGAGCTTCTTCATGGTGCGAGCAATATCCTGCTCTGCTTGTGCGATGAAGGTTGCTTGCTCCTCAATAGAGAGTGTCCTGTTGGTTGTTGACGTATTGAATTCCTGTACGGTAGTCATAGTAGTCCTCCCTATCTTTGTTTTTAGATTGATTTTCAATCTGACCGCAACCTAAGTAAGAGCATGTGAAAACTCCTCATATTGTAATGAACTGTTCTCCAATTAATTAGGTGAGTTGCCATTGGATTACACCAATATGGTGTATTAATCACTGGGTGTCAAACGACGTTCTAAGATTATGTGAATGAAAGGGAGAGCTTCAGTATGGTATCCTGCTCTCCAAATAAAAATGATCCAGTCACATACTTCCCTGCCAAGAGTTGAGGTAGCCAGTATCGGTCGTCTGGCCACATATCTGCATACGGAATAGCATCTACTGAAAACCATTGCGGTCTCATCTCTTCTGTTTCTTGTGGTGTTCCCGTAAACTTTTGACAGTAGAATATATGTACTTCTAAAATTTCTTGTTGTCCTTCATTATGGAATTCTATAATTCCTTTTTGGGTAAGAGTGGAGGGCGTTATACCTGCTTCCTCCCTCACCTCACGATTGGCCGCTTCTTCAATACTCTCACTCTCCGCGATTTTACCTCCAAATCCGTTCCATCGGCCCACACCAAAACCCCTCTTTTTCATCCCAAGAAGTATTTGGTTATTTTTATGAATAACACATAGAGTGCTTATCTGTTTCATAGAATTATAATCATTACAAACCTTCCCACCATGGAGTAACAATAGCCGCAATGCCTACAATAGGTAGTACAATGATCGAAGATATAATACGTATAGGCATCGGGGTTTGAGTCCACCACGGCCAAAGTTTGTGGGCAATGATAGAAATCGGTACAATCACAATTCCTGTAGCAACCTTGAGTACCGTGTTCCAGTTCATGCAGGTAATAATATAGAAATAATATGACATACGCAAACGAAATATTCAATGAATGTAGAAACGAGTAAGTAGGTGTGTGCATCATGTACGTTTCCTGATAATTGAAAAAACACTTGCGTAAACAAGTGTTTTTTCAGGTTGAAATTTCTACGTATAGGATTTTATCGTATTGCAAGAAGGTTGTTGCCTTGCCAACACGATTGCGAAGCTTTCCAAGGGCTTGTACCCTGTTGCTCGTAAAGGTGCCGTGCGTATGCCATGTTGTCCTCGAATATAAAGATATCCAGACCCATTTTTTCTGCAGAAGCACTGTGATAGTACTCATTTATCTGCATAACACCCACATCTTCACGGTTTACGCGTCCACGGTTCACCTTACCTGTTATTGGATCAATGTGGGTAAAGTGTGATTCACATCGGGCGATTTCAGCCATAACAGGTATGTCTTTGAAATACGCACGAACTTTATCTTCCATTGAACCTAGTGCAAGCTCAATAGGAGCTTCAACCTCTGCTACCTGTTCGTACGCCTCAACGGTATGAATACGCACGTCAGTACTTATCTCTATTGCAACAGTTGGAAACGTAATCGCCGTTGCCACGGTTGCTACTCCATATGCTATTAGTGTGCCTAAAATAAGCCGTCTCTTAATGGTAAGGACCCCATATATGATGGGACCACCCAGAACCCACGCGTAGCTACAGTGCAATAAAAAAGCTGCAGCTACACTGCAGGGGGCAAGAAAAAGTATAGCATAAACCTATTGACAGTCAAGCAATATTTGTGTTGTAATAATTACAGTGAAGCTCGTCAAAATAGGCATATTTTTCATCACATTTTAGCCTACTTTTGTTGCTGTCTGACGAAAACAAGCGCACCAAATAGTCCACCTAAATCCTCAAGTTGTGCTTTTTTTATTTTCGGCTTTTCAGGATAAATCAAACAAATTTCATTTAAATGTTCCTCAACTCGATCTACTGGTATAGCAGGATCACCGACTATCATTGATCCTCCCAAAACTACTGAGTGAGGAGCCCAAAGAACGATAGTGTTGTTGAGAAATATGGCAAGCCAACGAGATAAATCTTCCCAAACCTGGGGATCTTTGACTTCATACGCTTTCATATTGAAACGGTGAGCAGTGGCAGTCCCTGAAAGGTAGTCTTCAGCCTGTGCACTCACGCATTCCGGACATGCTGATTTATCAAAATCAATATACTGATGCCCTGGCTCATAGTTGTATGCACCCTGGTCTATACAGCCGTTCACGATTCGTGTCCCACCTACCCCCGTCGAGACCGTAATGTAGGTAACGATAGCATCTCCCTTTCCTGCCCCATAGTGGGCTTCCCCGAGTGCGACGATAGCACTATCGTTTTCTATATACACAGGACATCCAAGAAGTGCCCCCATGTCCTGTACAAAAGGCTTGCCGACCCATTCAGGTAAGTTTGGCGAATTAACAAGCATGGTGTGTTCCTTGTCGAGAGGACCAGCAATACCTCCCCCAGCAGCTTCAAAAGGAGTATCACCGGAGAGAGATTTCAATGCATCACGTATGGCATGGAGACCCTCTGTATAATCCTTTGGCGTGTCAAATTTCACATGGTCACCAAAGCTGTGTCCATCTATTGAAACTGCTACGCGTGTCTTGGTGCCACCTATATCAAAATATGCAAACATAAGTATTTGGTTGGTTACGAGGTAAGTAAACGACGAACTTCATTTTTGTATTTCTCAACACTTGGTTGATCAAAGGCGTTCACATCAAAGAGTTGCGCAAGAAAAAGTATGGTGGTCATTTGCAGTGCCATAAACGCGCCAAGCTCTCTCTCTGAAACACTTGCAAGTTCTATAGAAACAAACGGCAAATCATGTGTGGCATATGCGTTTCGTACCCCCTCATACATTGCTCGAGTCACTTTTCCATCTTCTTTGCCCTCAAAGACCGGGAGGACAAAAGGTGAATCCGATGAGAAGCGATGTCCAGATTCCCAGGCAGTAGGAGCACTTACAAATGTAGTGTATCGGTCGTTTCTTCCACCGAAAATAAGCTGGCCTATGGAGTGAAGGTCGGTCGATCCCAGTGCAACCGTCGGCGTAAAACCAACGGCGGTCCCATCGTCCCGCTCTTTCCCTATAGATTCAGCGAGAAGTTGGCTGTACCACTTACCAAGAGTCTCCAGTTCAGGATTCCACATAAAGAGCTCATGCACCCGTGCTCCCTGTAAGTATGCCTCAAACAGAAAGGAAGCAAGAACAGCCGCACCGGATGCTTTTTTTGTGTTTGTAGATGCAGTGAACGCTTCTTGGGCCCCTTTAAGAAAAGCATGTATGTCAAAACCAAGGATACGGAGCGGGACCAGCCCCACGGCAGTAAAAATTGAATACCGTCCACCCACGCGTGCAGGTATGGGAAAAGTAAGCATACCCTGCTCTACTGCACGTTTCGTAAGTGGGGAGTTGGCGTCACTGATAACGATTGTTTGTCTGTTTGCGGATTCATTTCCAAATCGTTCTGCAAATTGGGAAAAAAGAATGTTGGCATTTGCGAGCGATTCTGTGGTTGTGCCAGATTTACTAATGACGATCAAAACTATCTCCTCAGCTGATGAGCACTTTGCAAGTAGTTCAGTAATAGAGTTAAGTACGTGAGGGTCCACGGTTGCAAATGCGACAAGTTTGGGAGCGGGAGTTCCCTGAAAATGTTCCATATGTCCACGGAGTGCGTCATAGAGTGCACAGGTACCCATGTAGCTTCCGCCGATACCGACAAGAAGGACTGTTTTTGTTTTTTCCGAAAACCGCTCTGTGTTCTTGCATATTGTTTCAAGAACTTCCGTGTCAAACGGAGTTCGGAGCAGTGCTTCGGGAAGTGTGTAGTCATTATCCTCAAGTGCCTTTTGAAGCTTCTCTGTGTACGGAGCAAGCATTCGCAAGTGCGAGATAACCATTCCCTCAGAAATACTGGGCGTGCTGTGTGTTTGAATCTGCATACCTACTATATTATTCAACCTCAGTTTTTTCACGAGGCGTGATGTGGTTTTTGTATGTCTTAATAAACTCGTGAGCTTCTTCCGCAGAGTCAACCACATGGAATAAGTCCAAATCATCTTGCCCGATGGTCCGGTGTGTTTCAAGGAGCGTAGACCTAAACCATGAGATGAGAGGTAACCAATATTCTTTACCCACGAGTACGATTGGTAAGCGCACTATCTTTCCGGTTTGAACAAGCGTGACTATTTCAAAAAACTCATCAAGAGTCCCGAAACCTCCTGGGAAGTAAATGTACACTTCACTTGCAAAAGACAACATGACTTTGCGGATAAAAAAGAATTTAAATGTTTCAGAATCAGAAACATAGCTGTTGAGTCTTTGTTCGTGTGGAAGGCTTATGTTAAGACCGACTGAATTTCCTCCTGCCTCATACGCACCCTTGTTGGCAGCGCCCATGATGCCACCACCACCTCCAGTGATAATAGCAAAACCATCTTTTGCGAGCAGATATCCAAGCTTCTGTGATTCTTGATACCACTTGTCATCGGGGAGTGAACGAGCTGAACCAAAAAAAGTTGCCGCAAGACGATACTTTCTCAATACCTCAAATCCAGTTACAAATTCTGCCATGATTCGAAAAATCCTCCATGAGGTCAGTGAGATATCTTCGTCACCTTGTTCAAGAAGCTCGTGCATTTCGGGAGGCATCATTGCTAATTTACCTTCATGTGGTTTAAGAAGTTCTTTTTCTAGAGGTGGGCGCACTTTTTGAAATTTGTTCATATTTGTTGAGTATAGCACGAGTTTTATGGCTCGCATGCCCCTTTTCTGTGTGTAACACGTGCACACGAAAGAATATTAGTAAGAATACTAGTTTTAATTCTAGTATTTTCTCGGTTAGGACTTACGCAAACGAGTGCACCACAAGGGCACTTCATTTTTCTAACTCCTTTCAGTCGTAAGAAAAATTGGTCGCACTTCTAGGAAACGAACAAAATGGAGGGAGCTGTACACGTCGTACAGTGAACGACGTTTTGTGAAGTTTGACAACGAAGTGTGGCGTTTATGTAAGTACTAGAGTGGTTTGCCACTTTGTACCCAAGCCATAATCCCTCCTTCTAGGTCCAGTACATCAGTAAAACCAAGTGATTTCATAAGTTCAAGAGTTTGCCCGCTTCGGTTCCCTGAACGGCAATAGACTGAGTATGCTGTGGAAGTGTCCAGTGCAGAAATGATGTCAGCAAATTCAGCACTATAAAAATCAATGTTGCGAGCGCCCTCTAAATGCCCAGAAGCAAATTCTTCTGGTGTGCGGACGTCTATAATAATTCGTTGTTGCTCGGCGTTTTTTGTTTCAAAAACAGTAGGGTTTACAGAGTCAAGCATAAGTGCGGTATTAGTTGGTAATACATCTTGTGAAGTTTGTGCATAGTATATTCCCCCTCCTCCGAGTACTACTATGCCAAGTAAAAAAATTCCAAGTTTCTTGTACATAATGATTAATTAAATGGTACTTCGTATCTATCAAATTCAGGCAGTAATTTTTTACCATAGACCAGTCGAGAGAACATTTCAGCGTGGGTCAGAGCTCCTGTGAGTGCATTATGGGGTTCTGGCTCACCAGGAATGCCAATGTATGCACAAATAGTTTCTATGTTCAAAGCACTGTGTCTCTTGTCGATTGGAATCTCTTTTCCGTGAAGGACGTGGTGCATGTACGCGAGCGAGTGGGTGTCTACTGTTCTGTGAGCAAAAGGGTAATTGTACCCTGCCCGCTCGCACGCAGCTTGTATGAAATCACGATCAAATGAGACATTTTGACCTACAAACGTTTGATCTTCAATTCCATCAGCCCATGACATAAATTGTGCTATGAGTTGTGCTTCAGTTTGTTTGGTGTCATCTGTTGCCTCCGCTTCAGTAAAGCCACATACCGCGATGGCCTCAGGATCAATGTGTGCCCCTTCCCATGCTTGGCACTCAAGGTACAAGCGGTTTTCAGGATGGTCCAAATCTAACGCTCCGAGGGAGAGTATTGAGTGCTTTTCGTGATTAACCCCTGTGGCTTCAATATCAAGTGCAATCATATGGTATGTAGTGTAACACTTCTTATACGTAATGTGAAAAGCGCTTTTCAATATTGGTCATATTTTTCTGAGTTCTATAGGACTTACGCAAACGTATGCGTTTCGAGGCGCACAAACAAAATACTATGAGGCGTATGGGGTAGTACGGTGAGGAGTATTTTGTGCAGTGCAACGATGAAAAGCGTCGTTTCCGTAAGTCCTACTTTGATTTCAGTTTTATTTTGGCCAGCACCTGCTCAAGGGTACCTATTTCTTTATGTGATTGGGGTGTGTGACCGACCTCTGCGAGCTTTCGAAGTGTGGCATGATTACCAACTTTTTCGCAAAAAGCCTTAAGTTCTGCATAGTCTGAAATGGTGTCGAGTGTACCTGCAAGTACCGTTATCGGCATGGGTAGGTTCGTGGGTGCTAAGCTATACTGTTCCATGTCTTTGACAAAACTGAACGGGAGTGAAAACTCCTCGTGAGAAATAGGATGCTTGATGATTCGTGAACCTGACTTTTCCCATGCATCAAAGTCCGTAGCGTTTTGCCGTTTATAGGTTTCTACATAGGATTCACCAGAAAGAGAGGGGGCAAGGAGTATAAGCTCGTCTACCTCAGCTTGGTGTTCACGTGCATACATACCAGCTACAAGGCCCCCAAGTGAATGTCCTACGAGTACCAAAGGTTCTTGCCACCACTTCTTGGTCCCTGCCCATTCTATGACCTGTTCAAGATTTTTTCGATACGATGTTGTGGAAAATTTTGTAAAATCTCCCGTACTGTCTCCTAAGCCGTTACATGCATCAAAACGGACAACACAAAAACCACGGATCTTAAGGGCTTCGGCAAGTGTGTTCATGACATCTGTTTCCGCAGTACCGCTGGCACTGTGTAACAGTATTGCTGTACCCGCAATATACTCCGTTGGTTCGGCAAGGATGGAAAGTGTCCCCCCGTCAACACAAGGAAGTGAGGTATATTCCCGTCTGTGGGTAGTCAAATTAAAAAAATCAACTAACAATGTCTCTGTCCGCTTCACAGGGGTAGCGATTTTTGGATATCGTGTTCGTAAGGTGATAAGGAGGCGCATTGCAATCTTTGACTGAAGTGAGAGAACCGACACTCCCAATAACACAAAAGCAGTTCCTGGAAGAATAGGTACAAAGGTACCAAAAAGTCCAATTAAAACTGCGAAGGTTCCAATAAGGAGTGTTTTTTGTCTTGTTTTTTTATAGAGTGGATGCATGTTTTTTTAGGACTTACGCAAATGGATGAAGTTCAAGGCGCCCAAGCAAAATGGAATGAGTTGTATGAACAATACTACGAGAACATTTTGTGCAGGGCAACAAAGAAAATGACCAATTTTTCTTATGAGCTTGCGAATTAGAAAAATGGAAACACTCTTGTGGTGCGCCGTTTGCATAAGTCCTACTTCATATTCCTTTGCAGTTAGTTGCTGGTCGGTACCCTGCTCGTTCGGCCTCTTCTTTTGTTGAAAACCATACTTTGTTTTCTTCCAGTATTCTCTGTGCACCTGCGCACCATGGCAGATGATACACTGTACCATTTTTACTCCCAACGTACTGGCTTGTTTCCTGTGAGGAGGTGAGAGGTGTTGAAATAGCTGATGCTTCCATGGTGGGGACTGATTCTGATGCACAAAGCGTCACGGGTACGGAGACAGTTTTTATGGCTGAAAGCCTACCTAATCCAAAAGAGATAGCCCCCAGAAGCAGAAGAACGACTATAATAGAATACTCCCTGGTCTTGCGCGACATCTGTAACTCTGGTATGTTATTCACCACGGTAGAGGTAGTATAGCAAAGTAATACGAAATACTTGATACCCTTTCTCCTCTATAACAGTAAAAGAATAAAAAACATATGGCACATAGAAAAGCTGGAGGAACAGCAAAAAACCTACGAGACTCAAATCCAAAATACTTGGGTACCAAGCTATACGCTGGAGAAAAAGCAAAACCTGGCTCTGTTATCGTGCGACAACGTGGCAGTAAGATACTTGCTGGAAAAAACACCGGTACGGGCAAAGATTACACATTGTTCGCGCTTAAAGAAGGCACAGTAGCCTTCCGTGATATTCGTAAAACCAAATTTGATGGAACGACACATCGAAAAAAGGTTGTTGATGTCCTCTAATATACATAACATGGTAACAAAAAAACGCCTAAGGCGTTTTTTTGTTTTATGATTCTCGTACTATCTGGATGGTGATAGTAGCCTTATTATCTCCGTGTTCAACAACGACCTCATGGTCTCCTGTCTTGTCTATTGGTGATTCAAGAAAGATTGCAGTTTCAGGGATAGTGATGGTATGTTCGTTCAGTAGCGCGCTTGCAATATCACCGCTGTTTATTTTTTTATACAGATTTCCTTGCTCGTCAGATTTGACGGTAATAGTCAACGCAGTACCTTCAAGATTTTTGAATTTCAAAACAAGTTCTTCATTCCGAACTCTCTCTTCTTCTTGGTTCTTTTCACGCTTTTTTTCAAGGAGAAGAATTTTTGCAGGAGTTGCCGGTTCAGCTAGTTTTTGTGGATAAAGGAAATTATTAGCGTAACCACTAGTAACATCCACAACTTCATATCGTCGTCCAACTCGTGCTACATCTTTTGTAAGTATTACTTGCATATGTGATTTATTATTCTGTGTGGGGCATACCCCGTAGTGAAATTTCATTTTGATAAAAAAGTAATGTAAAAACTACATTATTTTTTACCTGTTCAGGTTTCCTCTTTCATATGCATTTCTGCAACACACTAGCGGACTTAAATGAATTTCTACTACGGGGCATAGTACTCTATTTCTTGAAAATCATCAACCCCACACACTTACATTCATGGCGATGAAATGTAAGTGTGTGGGCATGCCCCGGTCTCTAGTAAAGGAGTTACTCTGCCGATTCCTCCTCAACAACAGCCTCGGGAACCGTGCCAGTATTGAGAAATGCTAGTGCAGCATCAAGTTGTGGGTCCCGATCGGCCTCCAAATCCTCAGAAGTAATGTCTACTTCATAGTCCGGCATAAGGCCGTTGTTGGAGATTGAAATACCGTTTGGAGTAAGCCAACGTGCAATAGTGATTTTGAGTGAGGTGTCCTCTGTTACATCCACAAGCTCTTGTACTGAACCCTTTCCAAAGGTTTTTTCCCCGATAAGTACTCCAACGTTATGTTCTTGGAGTGCGCCAGCAAGTATTTCTGAGGCGCTTGCAGAACCACCGTCTACGAGTATGACTATGTTCCAATCATCCTCAATAATGTCGTATCCCTTGGAGCGATGAACTAGTTTTTCTTTGTCACTGCCAAAATCCTCTATTACCACGATCTCGCCGATAGGAAGAAACCAGCTTGAGATTTCTACTGCAGCCTCAAGGTACCCTCCAGGATTGCCACGAAGATCAAGTATTAATTTGTTTGTACCTGATTCGACAAATGCGCGGAGTGCTTTACGCATTTCATCTACTGCAGTGCCACCAAAGTTATAAAGTGAAATAACATAGACCTCATCGTCACGCAATCCATGATCAAGTGTTGGAACCTCAATAATGTCTCGAATGACGGGTATTGTGAGAAATTCTTGTTCACCTTCGCGAGCAATAGTGAGCACAACCTCGGTGCCGACATCGCCTCTGATGTGGTCGATAGCCTCATCTATTGTCATTGCTTGTGTTCCCTGTCCATCAATATCGACAATGAAGTCTCCTGAAAGGATGCCGGCTTTGTCCCCCGGAGTTCCTTTGAGTGGAGCAATAACCGTGAGTATATCATCACGAAAACCGATTTCGATACCAACACCGCCAAATTCACCACGAATATCTTCCTCAAAACTTTGTGACTGAAGTGGGGGGAGAAAAACGGTATAGGGGTCATCATACGAACGAGCAAGACCTTCTATTATCCCCCAGACATGGTCTTGTGAGGTAATTGTTTTAGTGGTTGTTGCAGGTACAAATCTTTCTTCGAGGAGGCCCCATGCTTTCCAGACTGAAGCGAGGTCTACCGTGGTTGGTGCTCCTTCGAGATTTGTGAATGACAAGGCAGTATGGTCGGAACCCCGACCTCCAAAAAGAAACCCTATTCCAAACGAGAGTATAAGTGCAGTTACGACAAGTATATTTTTTTGTAGGGTATTCATCGGTATATCGTACCAATAGAATGCATATCTGAGAAGTGTACAAACCCGCTATCCACTACTAAGCCATAAAATGGAGCAAAGAAAATGCCAGATTTGCTATACTAGGGAGGATATGTTCACACGACAAACACACGGTGAAATTACTTGGATAGATGTAGTTTCTCCGACACACGATGAAATTCGTGATTTGATGCAGGAGTTTTCTCTTGATCCAATGATTGCGGACGAGCTCATCATTCCCTCACTTCGAAACAGGGTAGATGCACGTGATGACTATTTTTACGTAGTTCTACACTTCCCCACCTTTAAGCATTTGCATGCGATTGCCTCGACGTCACTCGAGCTTGATTTTATTGTTGGAAAAAACTGGATTATTACGACACGGTATGTAGAAATAGATCCACTCCATCAGTTTTCAAGAATTTTTGAAATGGAAACCATGCTTGATAGGAGAAATATGGGTAAGCATACTGGGTACGTGTTTTACTACATGCTGAGTGAATTGTACAAAATGCTTTTCGATGAGTTGACGAATATTAACATGAGACTTGATGCTGCAGAGGATAGAATATTTGAAGGGTTTGAGAAAGAGATGGTGCAAGAACTCTCAAACATTAGTCGTGATCTCCTCAACTACTCGCAAGCACTAGATAATCATGATGCAATGCTTCAATCACTCGAAACCCCAGGGGTAGCATTGTTTGGGTACGAGTATGCTCGCAGCGTACGTAGTATCAGTGGTGAGTACGCACGTCTCGCAAGTGCTATCAAGAGCAATCGGGAGTCTTTGGCAGAACTCAGAGAAACCAACAATTCACTCCTGAATACCAAACAAAATGAAATCATGAAGATTTTTACGATTATGGCTTTTCTTACTTTCCCTCTTTCGCTCATAGCAGCAATTTTTGGAATGAATACTGCAGCGGCACCAATCATAGGGCAAAAATGGGACTTTTGGATTATAGTCGGAATTATGCTTGCAAGTGCCCTTATTTTCTTTTCGTATTTTAGGTATAAAAAATGGATTTAAGGAGCAAAGCGTTATGTGGGAAGAATGAAAATGAAGCACCCTTGTGGTAGCTCCACTTTCTTTTTTATGTAACTCTTCTATACTATCTTCCATGTTCCCAATTTTTTTCTCAGGTTCCACTGACCCCGCAGAAGGTGCGAAACCACCACTCATGCTGTTTAATACACTCACACGAAAGAAAGAGGTTTTTACACCTGTACGCGATGACTATGTGCGCATGTACAATTGCGGTCCTACGGTCTACAGTTACATCCATATTGGTAACCTCCGTGCATTTGTGTTTGCTGATATTCTCCGTAGAACGTTTCTGCTCAATTCGTACAAAGTGATGCAGGTTATGAATATTACCGATGTCGGACACCTTGTGTCAGACGGGGATGATGGCGATGATAAAATGACACTCGCTTTGAAACGCGAGGGTAAAGCTTTGACACTTGAGTCAATGTACGAGCTTGCCACGTTCTACAAAGATAGTTTTATTGAAGATCTTGATGCGCTCAATATTAAACGTCCTACCGTGCTTCCCCGCGCGAGTGAACATATCGCCGGAGATATTGCCATGGTTGAAACATTGATAGAAAAGCAGTATGCGTACAGGACAAGTGATGGAGTGTACTTTGATACCGCTCGGTTCTCTGAGTACGGTAAACTGGGGGGCATTGACACAGGAGGACAGAGATCGGGTGCGCGGGTGGAAGTGAATCATGAAAAACGTAGCCCGATTGACTTTGCTCTCTGGAAAAGAGATGACAATCTTGGTTGGGAAAGTCCATGGGGCAGAGGCTTCCCTGGCTGGCACCTTGAATGTTCTGCTATGGCGCTTGAATATTTAGGGAAAGAAATCGATGTACACACCGGAGGTATAGATCTTATCGGGACTCACCACAACAATGAAATAGCTCAGAGTGAATGCGCTACAGGCAAGCGGTTTGCACGATATTGGATGCACAATGAGTTTATCAATATTGAAGGGACCAAAATAAGTAAGTCGCTAAAAAACACCATAAGTCTTAAGCAACTCATAGAACATGGGTACAACCCATTAGCCTACAGATATTGGCTTTTGACGGGACACTATCGAACAAAAATGAATTTTAGTTTTACTGCACTTGATGGCTCTGCTACTGCACTCACTCGCTTACACCGCTTCTTTGTCGAGAAACTGCTTGGAGCTAAGGGTGGTGTTGTCGATGCACAGTATGGACTTCAATTGCTTGAAGCTTTGAACGATGACCTTGATACCCCGAAAGCTATTTCCTTGATATGGAAAATCATCAAAGATGATACGCTGAGTCCGAAAGATAAACGAGCAACACTTTTACATTTTGATAAAGCCCTTGGTTTAGGACTTATTACCTTAGCGAAAAATGGAAAGGTGTCTGTACAGCTCAGCGTTAAAACCGTTTCAGTCGACTCACTTCCAGAAGATATTAAAAAAATTATTGAGGAGCGGGAAAAAGCTCGTGAGGCAAAAGAGTGGTCGCTCGCAGATGAGTTGCGTGAAAAACTTTCTTCGCATGGGTACACAATTGAAGATTCCTCTGAGGGACCTGTGGTGACTCCGCGCTAGCTAAGAGTATTTTTATGTGTGGGCAATATCTAAGCGCCTTGCAATAAGCGCGGTAAGTGGTGGTTCAATCACAAGCGTGTAGAGAATAATCCAAACACCAAGTGCATAAATAAGCTCAGTGTCTGCAAAACCAGAAGCTACGACGTACAAGAGTAGTATGGCCGGTATGGTTCCTGTTTCTCGCATGAATGAAAGAAACAGTGCTTCACGCCAGTGGAGGAGAGATTTTTTTGAAATCATCCAAGGTGAAAGAGAGATGTATACCACAAGAGGACGGACGAGAAACATGAAAATGAGGGCGGCAAGTGCTCCTACAACAATTGTGCTTATAAGCATAGGAAGTGGTACAAGTACACCAAGAAGAATAAAAACAATTGGTTTTATGTACGTGTTGGTCATGTGCTCAAAATAAGCATGCACTTCTTTAGTGTTTGGGTTTGATTCAAACAAAAGTCCTGCCACAAAAGCAGCGACAAACCCAGCTGCACCGAAGAGTGACCCTAGTGCATAACAGAACAAAGGAACTACAAAGAAAAGTGCATGGTCAGACCAATGTTTCTTCCCCACAGATTCCCCCCACGTTTTAAGTATCCATGCTCCAAGAAAACCAACAAGTATTCCCCATAGTATCTCAAGTCCCATACTACCCAGAGTAACTCTTGAGAGAAGTGGAGAGAAGGTATCACTAACCGAAAGTACTGAAACGGTTCCCGTGCCGAGTGCTGCAATTAAAAAGAAACGAGTGAGGATTATTCCAACGACATCATTAACAGCACTTTCAGCTATGGCAATCTCGCGGAGAAACGGTTTTCTAAAATGAAGACGGTCAAGTATGGGGATGATAGTAGATGGGTCAATCGACGACATAACTGCAGCAAGTACTAAGAGTGAAATAGCAGGAACCGTGAAACCATATAGGGTGGTGATTGTTGAGAGAGCAAGCGCAAAAAAGAGAACAGTCAAAATTGTTCCTATGAGCGAGAGTGCCGCTATGGGTGCAAAGTATTTTTTAAAATTTTTGACTGGCATGTGTATTCCCCCAGCAAACAACACGAAGGACGCAATGAGTTCGATGACTACCAGGAACGTGCCCCTGTCATACGTAAGTGCTACTAGGGGTACTTGGAGCGCTATACCTAAAAGTAAAGCCCACACATATAGAGGAATATCTGTTTTTGGTGCAATACGGTGTATACCGTACCCTGCACATATGAGCAAGGCCAGCGAAAGATAGAAGCCACTTACGCTTGAAGAAAAAGTACTCCCTATTGTGGGAATCTGTAAAAGCAATGAGATACCAAACGCTATACTTAGAAAGACAAGATAGGAATGAAATACCGTACGTGATGCCATACTATGTGTGGTTACTAATAATATATTTACTTTTGTACAGAAAACTGTGTGCCATAGCGTACACGGATACTCTGCTCTACTTCCGCTAGAGGTTTTCCATAGGTGAGAGAGGAGAGTTGTTTGATAGATTGCCCCTTTTCAGGACTACCTTTTTTAGGTGCCAAAGTCCTGATAGAGAAAGGCTTCTGCGGTGTCCCATGGGCGAGTAATCGGATATATGCATGACGGTTTTCAATATTCATAATGTCCTGTGCCTCAAAAACAGGCCGCATTTGTGTCTCAAGAAATTCTGCATCATCGCTTCCTGTACGGAAGATTGCCATTGAGCCCACATTGCCAAAAACAGCGTTACGTATTGATTCGTCGAGCTGTGCTATATATTGGTGTGCAATATTTAGTGAGAGTTTATACTTGCGTGCCTCAGAAAGAATTGCTGAGATTGAGTTTGTGGTGATATTTTGGAACTCATCAATATATAAGTAAAATGGAGGTAAGTCGCTTGCCAGTGCATCTACTCGCGAGAGTGCTGCCATAAGTATTTTTCCAACCAAAACCATACCAAGCAAATTGGCATTGATATCGCCAAGCCTACCCTTACTAAGGTTTACTAAAAGAATTTTTTTCGAGTCCATAACCTCGCGCATCCTAAAGCTACTTTGTTGTTGGGCAATGATGGGTCGCATGACGTCGTTTGCGGTAAAGATGTCAAACTTGTTCGTGATGTACGGGACAATGTTTTGCAATGAAGCTTCCCCTTGTGCCTTGGTAGCAATTTCATTCCAAAATTGATTTACCACTGGGTTTTTGCTTCGAGATAGCTTTACTTCCCGATAGGTTGGATCCACCAGTACGCGAGAAATATCAAGTAAGGTGCTTCCGGTGCTTGGGTCTTCAAGTACGAGCGCGGTAGCGTTTCTAAAGTACTGCTCGAAGGCCGGCCCCATGCTCTCAG
The DNA here is from genome assembly GCA_000998045.1 of Parcubacteria group bacterium GW2011_GWD2_42_14. GTDB lineage: Bacteria > Patescibacteriota > Minisyncoccia > Phycocordibacterales > UBA12088 > UBA12088. The sequence goes on along the minus strand of LCCS01000011.1, from coordinate 11,102 downwards.
GGGTACCTGAGTATAACTTATGAAATATTGAAAAGAGTTCATTGATTACAAATGTCTTTTGTTCTGGGAAACGACTGTCGTACTCAAGCATATTGAGTCCCATCACACGCTCTGTGTTTGACGGGTCAAAGTAGATTACATCTTTTATCCGTTCGTCAGGTATATTTGAAAGTACGTCTTCAATGTCTGAGCCATGTGGGTCAATGTAGCAAATACCAGAACCGTTTTCGATATCTTGCTGAATCATGTTCTTCATAAAAGCCGTTTTGCCTGTTCCTGTTTGTCCAATGATATATAAGTGGCGGAGGCGATCTTCTGCGCCAAGGTATGCTTTTGTTTCTATCCCACGAAAATCGTTTATACCAAGCAATGTTCCTTCCCGAGGCAGTCCAATGGGCGCAGGGGCCTCCGCTGCTCGTGCTCGGTGTAATTGTGGCGTTGAAGAGCTTACTGCGTGGGTTGGGAAATGCATGATGGTAGTAAGTTCACGAACTGACATAGGCAGAGCTTGTTTTGGGGAGTACTCGCGAAACGTAAACTGTTTTGCAATACCAAATAATGCTTTCTTTGTCACTCGCTCAAAGCGCAGTCGGTTGCCGTTTGTGTTGTAGAGTTGATTAAAAGAGCTCTCAATATCGGCGAGTATGGCATGAGCTCGTTCAGGAGTTTTAGCACTCGCTACGAGACGTATGTTTATTGAAGGAATAGGTGTTTCAAGTTTGCGTTGAACTTGTTCAATTGATTTTTCATCGATAAATTCTTTCTGAGGTATATCAGGATTTTGCTTTTTTTCTGTATACAAGAGATTACGCATCGTTTTGAACACTTCATCTTTAATACCAAGTGGCGTATCAAGAAGTGCTTTAGAAAGGGTACTTCCCTTCTCAAGCTTCTCAAGTACTTTGTGGTACCTCTTTTCGTACATCCTTCCAATTGGATTGATAATGAATTGTATAGCCGCCCCTTCACCAACTGCTTCAATTTTAGTGAGTGCGTTTATGAGAACCGAGAGAGGGTCATGTTCAAAATCACGGTAGTCTTTAAGAGGTAAAATTGGGTCATTGGCATACATTGCATAAGAAATTTCTGATGCACCTCCATAAAGAAAAACATTGTAGTCTGCAGGAATATGGTGTGCACGTGCCTTTGGAAAAATAGAAAGTAGTTGTTTTTCAAAAAGATCTTCTTTGTCACTCGGTACTGCCATGTAGAAAGCAATGTCTTCTCGTTCTCCGGAAACTGCTATTTCTAAGGTAAAATATCGATCTCCTCTATTTTTGAGTTCGGTATCAATGGAAAACATACCGAGGTAAAATTGCTCCATTTTTGATACCACGTCCCTAAGTGGTTTGGCAGACTCTTCTTTTGTTGGGTCAGGTAAGGTGACCTCGAAAAGTGTCATGTGAAGGACGTTCCACAAGGGTGCATTTTCTTTAAGATCAAAAACTTGATTTCCCCGTGCGACATACTGTACAAGCAAACGATGGAAGTCGTCTTCAATATGTGGACTCATAAGTCGCTCCGCAACAAGAAGTGAATTTCGCAACCCTTTTTCTTGGAGAATGCCAAAAAGTTCTTCCATGGCGTCGTCGTCCTTATCATGAGGAAGGTTGAGTGATTCTACGACAGAGGTTATCTCACTTTCTGAAAGTTGATGCGACTCGTGAAGTATTTGATGTACGGGGGTCTCCTTTATTTTTTGAATTTCTTCGTAAACGATTGAATGTTTTTCAGGTTCGAAACCACGCTCACGAAGCTGACGTTCTTTTTCAGCAACTTGAGCTCGTAAATACTGAAGTTCCTCATTTGGTGAGCTAAAACGCGTGTCACCACGCCTTCTAGATACTTCAAAAGGTTCTGCCATACAAGGTAGTATACCAAGTATTCTCTTAGCAGATGAACTTTTTTACTCAATATGGTGGATAGTGTGAGAGGCAAGAGACCGCCTATTGCTTCTTTGACATCATACTGCGCTTGTAGGTATCGAGATGAGAAAGTGCGATACCAGTACCGCGAGCTACGCAGAGTGGTGCGTGATCTGCGAGCACGGCCTTTACCCCTGCGCGACGGAAGATAAGTTCGGGAAGGTTGCGGAGCTGACTAGTCCCACCAGTCATAATAATACCTCGGTCAAGGATGTCCGCTGCAAGTTCAGGCGGTGTTTCCTGAAGAACTACTTTTATAGCCCCGACCATTTCATTAAGTTCTTTGCGTATCGCCTTTACCACTTCATTGGTTCTCAGTTCAGTAACTTGAGGCAGTCCTGAAATGATATCGCGACCTTTTACTTGCATGGTAAGTTCTTCTTCAACAGGAAGAGCTGAGCCGATAATTATTTTAATATCTTCAGCGGTTTTCTCGCCTATTGCTATGTTGTGTTGCTTCTTTACATAATCTTGAATAGCAGCGTCAAGCCTGTTGCCAGCACACTTAACAGAGGTCGAAGCGACAATGCCACCAAGCGAAATAACCGCGACATCGATAGTACCTCCTCCAATATCAGCAACAATGTGTCCCCGAGGTTCTTGAATGGGAATACCTGCACCTATTGCAGCTAGGACTGGTTCCTTTACTACGTAGGCGTTTTTTGCCCCTGCCTTGACGGCGGCTTCAACGACTGCTCTTCGTTCTGTAGAGGTAACTCCTGCTGGTACAGAAATAATGACGTCGGGTTTGAAAAAATTAAAACGACCAAGCGCTTTTTTGATATAATAAGAAAGCATGATCTCCGTGACACGGTAGTTGGCGATAACACCATCTTTCATAGGATGGTATGCCACGATAGTGTCTGGGGTTTTTCCAACCATTACTTTTGCTTCTGCCCCCACCGCGAGTATTTTACGGTCTTGAAGTGATACTGCTACTACAGAAGGTTCATTGAGAACCACGCCTTTTTCGGGCACGTACACAAGTGTTGTCGTGGTCCCAAGGTCGATACCGAGTTTTGGTGAAAAGAAAGACATGTTTGTTAAGCATATAGCAAATCACAGCTTAATCCAGCCCCGTTAGAAGCAAGTCGCCCGAGGCGACTGCCAAAGCCGTGCTTCGGGCTTCTAACGGGGCCAGCCCTGCACTCACGTGGTTTAGAAAGCCCTTAGATTTGTAAAATTGAAATAAAAAGCACTTTTTTAAGTGGGCAAATTACCGTGATGATACCCTACACTAGAAGGTAACTTTAAAAAGATACACCACGAGGGCTATTGACAGAAACGCAAGAATAAACGCAAAAATGGCTCGTTTTTTTATGATAGGGTCATTCATGTCTACCAGTGTATCGTGAGTGGAGTTTTACTACAATATCTTGACATGTGTATAGCCCAGTGTGCTAGCGCAAACTTTGGAGTAAAAATACACACAGAGGCTACTTCAGATGATACAATAAATATATGATTACAGATTCAGAACAGATTCATTTTGAAATCCATGGGGGTAAGAAACTACATGGATCTGTGGAAGTGGGTGGTTCAAAAAATGGTGCCGTCGTACTGCTCTCAGCCGCAATGCTTAATACTGCTCCAACGACACTGTTTAATGTTCCAAAGATAGAAGAAGTGTACCGCTTACTTGAAGTGCTTGAATCTATAGGTATGGAGACCGTGTGGGAAAAAAATAGTTTGACACTTATTCCTCCGGTAGCTTACGACCTCAAAGCTCTCAATATTGAATCAGCAAAAAAAACGCGCTCTATACTCATGTTTATTGGTCCACTTCTGCATTCACTGGAGAGTTTTTCATTACCACACTCTGGAGGTTGTAAACTGGGGAGTCGCACGGTACGACCGCACTTCTTTGCACTTGAAAAACTTGGTGTCAAAATTCAAACCAAAGATTCATCGTGGGTTATCTCTAAAGGAAAACTTGCTCCTACTGAAATCATTATGTATGAATCGAGTGATACGGCGACAGAAAATGTCATCATGGCTGCTTCACGTATACCAGGGGCGACGACGATTAAGTATGCCTCTGCGAACTATCAGGTACAGGAACTATGTTTCTTCCTTGAACATTGTGGTGTAAAAATTGACGGCATCGGTACGACAACACTGGTAGTTCATGGAAAAAAGAGCATTAATACTGCTGTTACGTACTCCCTTTCAGAGGACCCTATCGTTGCAATGTTGTATCTCTCTGTTGCAATTGTCACCCGTTCCAGTATTACGATTACGCGTGCACCTATTGAGTTTCTGGAGAAAGAGCTACTCACTTTGGAAAATATGGGATTTCGGTATGAAGTGTTGAAACGATATGTTTCAAAAAACAAGCGCACAAAGTTGGTTGATATTAAAACCCGTCCTTCGGTACTCAAGGCACCGGAGGACAAAATTCATGCTTGTCCCTACCCTGGTTTAAACATGGATAACCTCCCCTTCTTTGCGGTTATTGCAACACAAGCACGTGGTACGACCCTAATTCATGACTGGATGTACGAAAAACGGGCTTTGTATCTGACCGAACTAGATAAACTTGGTGGAGAAACAATTCTTGCAGATCCTCATCGCATATATATTGAAGGACCATCGGTGCTTCGCCCAGCAGAAATTGTTGCCCCCCCTGCACTTCGCCCAGCAGTAGTTCTTCTTGTGGCAATGCTTGCAGCAAATGGACGTTCCGTATTGCGTAACGTCTATCCGATAAATCGCGGGTATGATGATATTATCGGTCACTTGCGTGGACTTGGAGTAGAAATCTCCGTTCTCTAGACTTACATAAAGGTAATACACCTTTATGTAAGTCCTGTGCTACTATACCCCCATGTATATCGTGGCAGTAATTCCAATTTCCAGAGGAAGTAGTATTGACGAACTCTCCTATTTTAGTGCACTGGAGTATCCTGCAGGGTCGTTTGTGTCGGTGCCTATACGCGGAAAAGAACGAACTGCATTAGTCCTTTCATCAGAAAAAGTTCATAATGTAAAAGCAGTCTTACGTACGAACAAGTATGCACTTAGGAAAATACCGAGACAAAAAAGCAGACAACTCGTTACTCCGGAATATATACGTGCAATACAGAAAGCAGCACGGTACCATGCAGCAACCGTCGGGGCGGTTCTTTTTGCAACACTCCCTAAAGCACTTCTCGAACAACCTGGTGTAGCCAAAGAGCAGTTGGAGATTCCTAAACCGCGACTGCGGGGTTTTATTGTTCCTCGAATGTATCAAGGTTTGGCGCAGAATCGAATTGAGTTTTTTCGTACCTCCATTCGTGAAGCCTTTGCGGCCGGTGGGTCGGTGTTTATTACTGTTCCTACGGTTGCAGATGCGGAACGAGTATACCAAGATCTTATGGGAGGAATAGAACAGTATTCTTTTTTACTGCATAGCACGTTAAAAAAAGCTGTTCAGAAAGCAACCACTGCAAAAATTCTTACCAGTGAGCACCCGGTATTAATTGTTGCTCCCCCCTCGTATCTTTCTTTACCTCGACACGATCTCACAACTATCATAGTTGAACGGGAGGGGTCATCTCTGTATCGTTCGCGCGTGAGACCATTCCTTGATGCTCGCATACTTGCCCATGAGCTTGCCACAGAGCTTGGAGGGCAACTTTTTCTTGCTGATTTGCCTTTGCGTATTGAGAGTATTCACCGAAGGGAGTTGGGAGAGTACGAAGAAATAGTTACAGGACATCACAGGATGCATTTTCCTACACGTGCAGAAATTGTAAATTTGCAAGGTTCAACAACATCACAAAAAAAACAGTTTCGGGTGATACACCACGATTTACTGACTCGGATTAAAGAAACAGGTGAACAAGGAGGTCGTTCATTTTTGTATGTTGCAAGACGTGGATTGTCACCAGTAACACTCTGTCGAGATTGTGGTACGGTCGTAGTATGTAATGAGTGTGGGGTATCAGTGGTGCTTCATAAAGGCAATGAGGAAAACTACTTCTTATGTCATTCTTGTGGTGCATTGCGTCATGCACGAGAACGCTGTAGTCATTGCACGAGTTGGCGACTTGAGGCGTTTGGCATAGGTACAGAGTTGGTTGAAAAAGAGTTAAAGGAGATAGTACCTGGAAGACCTTTGTATGTACTTTCGAGTGATACATCAAAAACTCATGCAAGCGCGGAAAAAATTATTCAAGACTTTTATGCGACCCCTCGTGCGATTCTTGTCGGTACGGAAATGGCACTTCCTTATCTTAAAAAACACGTGCCCTTGGTCGGTGTCGTGTCCCTTGACTCCCTGCTCTCACTTGCAAGCTGGAACATATATGAACGAATTGCTTCAACACTTACTCGCCTGCGAGAAATAGCTGGAGAGGAGTTACTAGTACAAACAAGAAAACCGGAGGCAGACATTCTTCAAACAGTTATTTCTGGTAACTTTTCTCGATTTTATAGAAGTGAACTTAAGGCAAGAAAAGAGCTTGGATATCCCCCGTACACTGTACTCATAAAAGTGTCTCTTACAGGCAAGGAGGAAGAAATAAAGGAAAAAATGGAAGAGGCGGTCATCCTACTCAAGCCGTACGAGTTGGTGACTTTTTCACGTTTACTCAAAGCCCCCAAAGGTAATTTTACGCTCCATGGTTTTTTGCGAGTATCGCGTGAGGAATGGCCTGATGATGAGCTCTTAGAGCGTCTGCAGGTACTTCCGCCACAGTATACTATTACCGTAGACCCTGATAGCATTCTATAGAAGGACTTACCCAGACGGCGCACCCAAGCACCACCCTAGTAGTACCAAAAACTTCGTAATGGGGGCAGGCAAAGCTTTGCAATGGCTACAGGACGCCCTGCACAACAGCAGAACTTGTACTGACTCTAAACTCAAAGCTCTCGGCTCAGAGCTCTTTACTCTCCGCTCTCAATGGGTTTTCAAAATGCACTACTTTGTGTATAGTCCTTATATGACGAAGATTGTTCAAATAGGAGATACGGTGTTACGGCAAGTTGCGGAAGAAGTACCTATCTCTGATATCACTGGCCCAAAAATTCAACGCATACTAAAAGATATGAAAGATGCACTAGATGCTGAGCCTGATGGTGCGGCGCTTGCTGCACCTCAGATTGGTCTTCCGCTCAGAATTTTTATTCTCTCGACGAAGGTGTTTGGTCCGGAGAGTGCACATGCTATTGCAGGTAAGGACTCCCACTATGTATACATAAATCCGGTGATTGTTAAGAAATCGGGAAAGAAAACACTTATGGACGAAGGGTGTCTTTCAGTCCGTGGAAAGTATGGAAACATTAAACGATCAACGCATGCAACCATAGAAGCGTACGATGAACAAGGAGTGAAGTTTAAGAGAGGGTCGGGAGGGTTGCTTGCACAAGCCTTTCAGCATGAGTGTGATCACCTTGAGGGCAAGCTTTTTATTGATGGAGCGCTTGACGTGTGGCACATAAAACCATCGGACCAGACGGATGATTAATCGCATTACAACTATGAAAGTATCTGAGATGAAAATGGTCTTTTTTGGTACACCGGAACTCGCGGTCTATGTACTTGAGGAACTTAAAGAAGCAGGTATTGTCCCTGCCCTTGTGGTGACTATGAAAGACAAGCCAGCAGGGCGGAAGCTTACACTCACACCCCCGCCCGTGAAGGTGTGGGCGGAGAAAAACGACATTGAGGTGCTTCAACCAGTCTCTCTTACGTCTGAGGATGAGATAGAACTATTAGCTAATAGTGAATGGGATTTGTTTGTTGTAGCAGCTTACAACGCTATGTTGCCACAAGCTCTTCTTGACATGCCTCGTTTTGGTGTACTCAATGTACACCCGTCTTTACTCCCAAAGCTTCGAGGACCTTCGCCCGTGCGAAGTGCCATACGTAATGACGCTGAAGCACATGTGGGGGTGAGTATAATAGCTCTTGATGAAAAGATGGATCACGGTCCTCTTGTTGCGCAAGCGACAGTTGAGCTCCCTGTTTGGCCAGAACGAGGTGCAGTGCTTGATGAAATCTTGTTTCGTGAAGGAGGACGTCTGCTCACTGAGGTCATCCCCGCATGGATTAACGGTGAAATAACTCCAGAGGAACAAAACCACACAGAAGCAACCTACACCGAAAAATTTGAAAAAAAAGATGGAGAAATTTTCCTTGAGGATAATGGGTATAAAAATTATCTTAATTTTTGTGCGCACGATGGATGGCCTGGCACGTTCTTTTTTGCCACTTGTAGAGATAAGCAGGTTCGAGTGAAGGTGACTGACGCAGAATATAATAGCGACACGGACACATTTGTAATTCAAAAAGTGGTTCCTGAAGGAAAGAAAGAAATGGAGTACGAGGTGTGGCAAAAAAGCTGTCTGGCCAGTAACAAAATCTAAGTAATTGCTACACTTGAGCGAATGTATATCTGGGTGTCACACCTTACGCTGTATGAAATAACCACCCGTAGGGTGGCTATTACACTAAAGAAAGAACATTTAAAGTTCTCCTAGTTGACGAAGCAGATCTTCGGCCTTTTCGACACGAACGATTTGATTTTGCCAGAATTCAAGGTTTTTTTGAATTTCAGCAATTTTTTCCGCTATAAAAGGTTTTCTGTCACGGAGGAAGATTGCTTTCTCTATTGGATCAGAAGGCTCCTCTTTTTTATCGGCGTCCAACCTGGACTGGAGCTTATTCCCTGCTTTATACCAGCCAACCTTTTTTTTACCTGGTTGCACTACAGGCTCCAACCAACTGCCTTTGATCAGATCTCGCATATGTACTTTAAGACCAACTTCCTTCAGTAACCTCCCAACTGCGTGTGCACCGACGAGCTTTTGAGGATTTTTTTCAGCGTGGGCTTTAAACTCGCTTGCAAATTTGTCGTAACTATCCACAATGACCTCCGTTAAAAGTAGAAATTTTTCAAGCTCATTTATATCCTGTGTAATAACTCCAGGATTTACTCCAGTAAAGTCAAAATGCTGAGTATCTGTTTGAATTTTTTTCCTAACAATCAAACTTTCGCATTCTAAAAGAATGCTTTTGATTGTGCTGATTTCGCATGCGCGCGGGTAGACGTTAAACTTACCTTGCATTTTGTACATATCTGCATGCTTTATGTACTTGGTAAAAATCACCAGATCACCTTGTACACCGACGATTTTACTCTTTCTTTCAGTAAAACGAATTCTTTCAGTTTCAGCACACTCTCTTGTCTGAGGATTATGATTTGAGTCCCGCCAACCGTAGACGGTAATAGTGCCGCCTGCAGCAAGTACCCGCCTAATTAACCGTATTAGGTACTCCTTTTGCCTGTGAAGCATTTCTACCTCCTTTAAACCATAGGGGTTATTACTACATTATATTTTGACATACTTGTATTAATTTCGAATGAAGTATGCTTGCATTCTGAAATGAGTGCTATATAGTACCTTCAGTTTTAATCGACCGCTTCGGGGAGAAATTATTGAGCGCGCGCCTGTGCTCATGTGATACACATCATGAACAGGCACCCCCCCTGCCATGTTCATTTTGTTAACTTGTGCCATGCCACATGTTACCCGCTTCTTCTCCCCGAGGCGGGTTTTATTTTATCTAAAATGCCTGAAGTTAGAACCTAATTTTGCTGAATCTTTCTTTTGATTTCACTCGCACCTTTTCGGACAGCTTCAATAGTTTTTTCCTTTTCGCTTCTCAGAGAGCGGAGAATGTCGTCCTTTACTTTATCAATAGCTTTTTCAAAAGTCGGTTCATCTTTGGTAACGCGGTATAGTTTCCCGTCAGCTTCAAGATTTACTTCAGCAGTACAAATTTTTCCCGTCTGGTGTTTTGTCGAACGTTTAAACTCAACAGCACAAATAGCCGCTTTCGCTTCTTGCAAGCCCAGTAATTTTTCAAAAGCGTCTACTTTGGTTTGTGCGTAAGCGCGAAGAGTATCATTTGGTTGCGTGTCGGTAAATTTGTAGTTAGTTTTCATGGTGTGAGTGATTAGTGAATAAATATGTTTTCGATGGTGACGTACCACCTTTAACTAAGCGAAACTCTTTTGGGTTACCATGCAATGTTTGTGCCAAAATTTCTCGTACGCGTTTGTTTGCAGCTCCTCGCTCTGGCTTCTCCTTTACCGTTATATAGTACGTGTCCTTTTTCTTTTCGATACTTTCAGAACGTCCCTTGGTAGATACTCGAACGTGGATGTACGTAGTCTGCTCCATAGTAGTTATAATCTTGTGTAGGTCCCGGTAAGCTCCCCTGTAGTAAGTATATGACCTTTCATCATTTCAAGCACGTCTGCTTTTGTTGCTTGCTCACTAAGTTGGAGCAGAGTATCCAGTGCATACACTTTGAAAACATAGCGATGCTCCCCATCTGGCGGACATGGTCCATTGTATGTAGTTTTGTTCCAAGAGCTTCTCCCCTGCACTCCAGCTGGTGGTTCGCCTTCTGCGATGCGGGTAGTTGATGGAGGAATATTAAACACCACCCAGTGGTCCCACGTGCCGTTTGGAGCATCGGAGTCTTCAACAATAAGGACCAAAGATGCTGTACCTTTGGGGATTTGTTCTATTGCAATAGGAGGAGACATATCTTCTCCATCGCAAGTGTATTTGCTGGGAATTGGTTGGCCGTTGCCAAACGCTGGAGAACGTAGTATCAGAGTGTTGTTCATAGGTGTGATTTGTGCGACCTCAGGTGAAGGGCTGGTGTCTTTTACTGCTATATATAGGATAATTCCAAGCAGTAAATATCCTATTCCCTGTATCGCCCATGCTACTCGCATACATAAGTATACCATTTCCATCGATAGTAATGTATGCAAATAAAACAACACCCGCAGTTACCTTTGGGTGTTGTGTGTACTTTCTCTAAAAAGCTTTAGGAGTTCGGCCAGAGTTTTCCACTCGCCGTAATTCCTCCTAACCAGTGTTGCGCTTCTTCCTCCAGAGTCCAGGTATCTTCTTCTTGTTTTTGCTCAGACTCTTTCTGGTTAGACAAGTCCTCGTTTTCACTGCTTTTCATGTGTCGGCTCCTTCAAGAGAGTTAATGAAAATACTGAGTGTTGATGAATAATCTAATAAATAGTTTATAATACTATTACAACTTTGTCAAGTATCACGGGTAATGTGCACACACATATGGCGGATTTAGTAGAGTAGCTAAATGACCGTCAAAATGAACGAAACAATCCAAATGGAGCGATATCAGTGGATACT
>LCCS01000010.1 GCA_000998045.1 Parcubacteria group bacterium GW2011_GWD2_42_14 | reverse complement strand
CCGTAGTTCCTATGAGGTTGCACTTGAACAAGGTATTATTACAAAAGTTCCAAGAATCTCATTATTAAAAGTAGTTGCATTTCGGTAGAGAATTTACCTGACAACATTTTTGACATTTTGAGGATATTTGGTACACTCTGACCCACTACATATGAATATGAATCCCGTTAGAAATCATATAAAGAACGGGGAAAAGTATAATGTGTAGTATAAAAATCAGTATTAATAAGTGTTACTAGTGTAATTTCTAACGGGATGAATATAACTGAAACAAAGAACGAACGCTCAGAAGCTGTGGACAGCATGTTTGGTGCTGGTGCGCATTTTGGGCTTCCAAAGGCTAGACGTCATCCTTCTGTTAAGAAGTACCTTTATGGATTAAAGCAAAAGACTGATATTTTTGACCTAGAAAAGACAGAGCTTCTTCTAAACCAAGCCAAGGCTTTTGCAAAGAAGCTAGGCTCAGAAAGAAAGAAACTTCTTTTTATTGCTGGTAAACCAGAAAGCCACAGAATCGTTAAAAATGCTGCTGAGCGAATTAATGCTCCGTACTGCATAGGACGTTGGATTGGAGGATCACTCACCAACTTTGCAGAAATCAAAAAACGAGTTAATAAATTAAAAAAGCTTACCGAAGACAGAGAATCAGGTTCGCTCGCAAAGTATACAAAACTCGAACGTCTCTACATTGATCGAGAGATTGAGAAACTTCAGAAAATGTATGGTGGCCTTCTAGGACTTGGTGACAAGTTGCCAGAAGCACTGTTTGTTGTTGATTCTCGTCGTGAGGCTATTGCTGTAGAAGAAGCTCATGTAAAGAAGATACCTGTCATTTCTCTTGCTAACAGTGACTGTGATGTCTCGATGATTGACTACCCTATCGTTGCCAATGACTCGGCACGAAAATCTATTGAATATTTTGTGAATGAAATTGCAGAAGCATATGAGGAAGGATTGAGTACGGCTCCTGTCGTTGTAGCACCGAAAACAAATATCGGAAGTAGATAAAGAACACTACGTTCTATCGTAAATACGTGCGCGTTTATTTTTGTAAACTAATTTTTTTCTTATGGAAGTCACAACAGAAGATATAAAAAAGCTTAGGGCACACACGGGGCTCTCGGTGATGGATTGCAAAAATGCACTTGTACAGACTGAGGGCGACATGGAGAAAGCACTTATTGTGCTTAGAAAAAAATCAAGTTCCGCTGCTGCCAAAAAATCAGAACGAACACTTGGAGCGGGCGTTGTACAAGCATACGTGCATGCGTCGCTCGATGTTGGTGCTTTAGTCCTTCTCTCATGCGAAACTGATTTCGTTGCAAAAAATGCAGAATTTATAGCTTTGGCTAGAAATATCGCCATGCATGCTACAGCTACAAACCCAAAATTCATTTCTCGAACTCAGGTAAAAGAAGAAGACATTGCAAAGGCCCGACAACTCTTTGAGGATGAGGCGAAGGAAAAGCCAGCAGACAAAAGAGAAGCTATTGTTGAAGGGAAACTAAACAGTTACTTGGAGGAACAAGTACTTCTTGAACAACAGTATATAAAAGACCCTTCGCTCACTATCACTAATCTTGTTGAGCAAGCAACGCAGAAATTTGGAGAGCGCATTGAAATTTCTGAGTACACCCGCTTTAGTGTTAACCGCTAGAGCTACTGCCTAATTGTATGACCATACTTTTGTTAGTATCTGCAACGTTACTTGTTTTAAGTTTGGGTTTAAAACATTTTGAGTATATTCGAGGTGAACGGGTATTCGAAACAACACGACTCTACTTGGATCAGACGACAGATAGAACAAACCACAATCTTGTTGCGGGACTGAAGTATGGTATAGAATATGTTCACAAGGATGTATTTTTAAACGGACTACATATGATGACTTATGTAGCCTTGTTATTTGTACGTTTCATTGAAAATCGTCTTGAAAAGGGTACACTTTTTTTACGTTCATTTCGAAAAAAAAAGAAAAGTGAAAAAAGAAAAACAGCTCATGAAAGTATTGAACGTGGAGATGGGGTAGGGATGTGATGAGTGGAATTTATAATATTTGTTCTTTGTGTAGGTTGGGTGAATATACTGTTACGTGTCACGTTAGAGCCGAAGTAGCTCAGTTGGTAGAGCAACCGCCTTGTAAGCGGTAGGTCGCGAGTTCGAGTCTCGCCTTCGGCTCTAGCGTGATAATAAATAAGTATATTGAAACGCTGAAAGGCAACCGCCTTGGCTTTTATATAAAGTTGGGTAGGTCGCGAGTTTTAATCTCGCCTTCGGCTCTAGCGTGATAAGTATAAAAAAAGCAAAAAAACACCTTTCAATAAATATAGGACTTACGCAAACGGATGCAGTTCGCCCAAGTAAAATGGAACGAGTTGTATGAACAATACTACGAGAGACATTTTATGCAGGGCAACGAAGAAGGACGCCGTTTCCGTAAGTCTTACACAAGCAACCCTAAATAATGAATAAAAATCAGACGCTTAAATCATACGCGCAAAATCCATATTTCCATGTAGCGCATGCCCGCGATTTAAAGGGGTCTGATCGTGTGTTATATAGAGCTCTTGAAATGGTGCCGGCACTTATTTCGTGGTCAACCATACTTGCTATTATTGGTCTCTCAATCTACCGTCCCACCATAGCAGCGTATCTTATTATTGCCTTTGATTTATATTGGCTTCTTAAGACGTTCTACCTCTCCATGCATCAGCGATATAACTGGAGAAGGCTTAAACACAACATGCAGGTAGATTGGGGTGAAAAGATTGGTACTCTTAAGTACGAGCATATTTACCATCTTGTCATTTTACCCTTTTACAAAGAGCCTGAGGATATGGTCGAAGCAGCCATACAGTCAATCTTGGCATCAACGTACGACAAATCACATATCATCCTTGCGCTTGCCGCTGAGGAACGTGCAGGGAAAGAGGCGGTCAGTATTGCACATCGGATGAAGGAGAAGTATGAAAGCCAGTTTGGGCATATTACTGTTGCCATTCACCCTGAAGGTAAGGGTGGTGAGATTAAAGGGAAGGGTCCGAATATCACATTTGCAGCAGAGGAGGTAAAGAAAAATTACATCAATCCGGAACATATTCCGTATGAAGATATTATCGTATCTGCATTTGATATTGATACGGTTATTTTGCCACAATATTTTCTTTGCTTGACGTGGTATTTCTTGACGTGTGAGAATCCACACAAAACTTCGTTTCAGCCTGTACCTCTGTATAACAACAACATTTGGGAAGCGACTGCAGTGTCACGAGTTGCCGCCTTCTCAAGTACATTCTGGCAAATGATTCAGCAGGAGCGCGCAGAAAAACTTACCACATTTTCATCGCATGCTATTTCTTTTAAGGCACTTAATGAGGTTGGTTTTTGGCAAAAAAATATGATTTCAGATGATTCCCGAATTTTCTGGAATCTGTACCTAGCGAACAATGGTGACTACTCGACTGTTGCGATAAGCTATCCTGTGTCTATGGATGCGACCACAGCTCCTACTACATGGATGACGCTCAAGAATATTTATAGACAACAGTTTCGCTGGTTGTGGGGTGTAGAGAATGTTCCGTACATGCTTTTTGGTTTTATAAAAAATAAAGCAATTCCTCTCAAGAAACGTGTGTACCATACCATGGTACAGCTTGAAGGGTGGTGGTCGCTCGCGACACATCCGTTATTGATACTACTCTTGGGGTGGTTGCCACTTGTATTGGGGGGCGATGCGTTTCGCGATACGGTACTTTCTTACAACCTTCCGTATATCACTCGGAATCTTATGTTAGCAGCTATGCTTGGCCTCGTACTTGCTATGGCTGTAGCATTTTCATTTATGCCACAATTACCCCTTGATTACCCCAATCGTAAACGGAAGTACTTCTTTGCGGGGGCGCAGTGGTTACTTGTACCATTTACCATAGTAATCTTTGGTGCCATCCCAGGCATACATGCGCAAACGAGGCTTGCATTTGGGAAGTATGTCGGTGAATTCTGGGTGACCCCAAAGCATCGTGATCTAAAAAAATAGTATGAAGCCTCTTTCAAGAAAAATCCGCTCTCGAGTTCTTTGGGTACTTCTCGCACTGTTTGTTGTTTTGACCCCAATCCTGATTGGATACTCGCAAGGGTATCGTCTGGACGATGCCCTAGGACTCATTCAGACTGGTGGCATTTATCTGCACTCAGATGTTGCCAATACGTCTGTTTTTATTGATGATGAATTTTTGGAAAATAATGGTGCTTTTCTTAAAAATACGCTTATTCAGGATTTGTTGCCAAATCGCTACTACGCACTACGTGTAGAACGGGATGGATACCAGAGCTGGGTCAAAGTGCTCTTGGTAAAGCCAAACTTAGTAACTGAGGCACGAGTGCTTATGTTACCGACTGAATTTACGTGGCGTCAAATCTGGGCGAGTACGACGCTTGAGCTTACAGACACAGAGGTGGCTACGACCAGTGATGAAGATGCTACCACCACGCAAGAAGTACTCAATCCTGAATATGTGGAGCTGGCGGAGTACTTTGCAGAGGACAAAGAACAATTCGAAGTAGAAGTAGCAACCACAACCTATGAGTATATCCGTGGGGTGCGAACTGCGACGACTACGACGATACTTGAAACGAAGTTCCCGCAATGGCTGAATGAGTTTGCGAGTACGTCTCGATTGAGTGAGAAAGAAATGGTTCGAGAGCGTGAGGGAATGGTGACATGGATTGAGAATGGAGATATATATGCGGGATGGGGAAGAGTCAATGATCCGGTACCGTATTTCTTTTGTATGGAATCGTGTGCGGATAGGCTCTCTATTAACTGGCATGAACCGATTCTTAGGTATGAGTTTTATCCAAACAGGAATGATTTACTCCTTGTTCTAAGTGAGCGGGGACTGTACGTGGTTGAGCTAGACAATAAACAATTCGTGAAGAGAGAAATCTTGATTTCAGACTTAAGAATGATGGCACGTTGGTGGTGTTTGACGGCCAAAGCTATTTTGAGACGAGTTGGTAAATAAGTTTAAAGTTGAATGTTAAAAGTTGAAAGTAGCTCGCTACGCGAGCTTTTGTGCTCTGCACGCGCGAAGCACAGCTTGTCAGCGGGTAGGTGGATATCCTTTTTTTCAACTTTTAACATTTAACTTTTAACATTCAACTTCGAACTTTTAACTTTAAACTTCATGATGTATACTGCAAAAGCATGAAAGGTCACCTACATCCAATATCTATAGCCATATCTAGGATTAACGCAATTTTTAACGAGCTTGGATTTGAGTTTGCTGAAGGCCCCCTTATTGAAAGTGAGTACTACAATTTCGACGCACTAAACGTACCACGAGACCATCCCGCACGAGACATGCAGGACACCTTTTGGGTACGTGGAAGGGAAGAAACAGTGTTGCGTACACATACAAGTACTGTACAGGTGCGCTATATGGAGTCACACGAGCCTCCTATACGCATTATTTCTCCTGGACGTGTATTTCGTAATGAAGCGACAGACGCGACGCACGAGGCTCAATTCTACCAAGTTGAGGGCTTGGTGGTAGATGAACATGCATCTCTTGCACAGCTCAAAGGTCTCCTAGAGTATTTCTTCACCAAGTTTTATGAGCGCGAGGTGACCGTTCGATTCCGCCCAGGATTCTTTCCCTTCGTCGAGCCGGGGGTGGAGGTGGACATGCTCCTCAAGAAAAAAGACGGTAGCACTGCTTGGGTAGAAGTACTTGGGGCAGGTATGGTGCACCCCAATGTGCTTAAAGCGGGAGGAATCAATCCGGAAAAATATTCGGGATTTGCGTTTGGTGGAGGTATTGAGCGACTGCTCATGATAGGGGCGGAAATAGATGATGTGCGATTTTTCCACACAGGCGATTTACGATTTACGCATCAATTTTAATATGAAGATTTCACGCAATTGGCTCCAAAAATATTTTGATAGCACACTACCTAGCGCGCAAGAGCTTGCAGACTTGTTTACCTTTCACTCGTTTGAAGTAGAAGAAGTGACACAGGTTGAAGATGATTGGGTTATTGACGTAGACATACTTCCGAACCGTTCTTCTGATTGTTTGTCACATCGAGGGATTGCTCGTGAGATCTCGACACTTCTCTCAATACCACTTAAAAGCGACCCCCTACGAGACACGCTCCCAGCTTGGAAACCTCTCACACATACAAAAGTCTCTGTCGAAAACAACGCATTATGCCCACGCTACATGGCCGCACTTATACGCGGAGTGCGAGTAGAGCCTTCACCTCCATGGTTGCAAAAAGCCCTAAAAACACTTGGACAGAAGTCTATCAATAACATCGTCGATGCCACCAATTACGTTATGCATGACGTAGGGCAACCACTCCATGCTTTTGATTACTCACTCCTCGCTACAGATGAGGAAGGTACCCGTCACCTATCGGTACGATTGTCAAAAAAGGGAGAAGAGATTACTACCCTCACAGGGGACACCTATACCCTTGGTGATACACACCAGCTCATAGCTGACGGTGTCTCTGGTCTACCACTTGCTCTAGCAGGTATCAAGGGTGGAAAGGTTGCGGAAGTTACGGAAGGTACCGTGGACGTTATCCTCGAGTCAGCAAATTTCAATTTTGTAAATGTTCGTAAGACTTCAAACGAACTTAAACTTGCTACTGATGCATCGGTGCGTTTTCAAAACGAGCCTTCTCCGCTCTTACCTGCATTTGCTATGCGTGATCTCATTAGACTTATCGAGGACGTTTCGGAAGGAGAGCTTGTGGGAGTCATTGATGAGTTTACTGGAGTTGGAGAACGTATTCCTGTTACGGTAACACTATCCGAAATAAATTCCCTTCTTGGCACTAACCTCTCAGTAACCGACGTAGAGGGTATCCTGGTACGATTTGAATGGGAGTTTTCTCGTGATGCTGAAGAATTTGCCGTGACGAGTGCTTGGGAGAGGTCAGACGTGACAATCAAAGAAGCAATCATCGAAGAAATAGGACGCGTGTACGGTTACAGTAATATTTCTTCTCAGATGGTACCGACGCTATCATCGAAACCTCCGGTCAATAAAAATCAATACTACATTGAGAAGATTCAAAAAACACTCTTAGATATGGGATACTCAGAAGTGCTTACCTACACACTTGCTGAGCGTGGTGAAGTGGAGCTCCTCAACCCTTTGGCATCTGACAAGGCCTTTATGCGCAGGAATATTGCTGATGGGCTTCTTAAAGCACTTGAACTCAATGTACAAAACGCGCCACTCCTCAGTCTTGAGGCTGTTAAGTTGTTTGAGCTAGGCACCGTATTCACAACGGAAGGTGAAGAAATTTCACTTGCTATAGGGGGCAGGGCGGTGTCTGGAAAACAACGCGTTATTGATGGCATCCTACAAAGTGACATCGAGAAAGTACTTGAAATGGTAGGTTCTCCAGAGAAAGTTGTACTCGAGGATGGCATATTTGAAATATCGCTTAAAAATATATTTGCGCTACTTCCGGATGTCGAAGCATATGAGTCGGGGTTGTCATGGAACACTCATGCTCGATATACGCGATGGTCCTCATACCCGTTTGTGTTGCGAGATATTTCCGTATGGGTACCCAAGGCGGTGTCGAGTGAAGAAGTGTTAGCTAGTATTATGAAGGATGCTACAGAACTACTTGTTCGCCACACACAGTTTGACGAGTTCGAAAAGGATGAAAAGATTTCATACGCGTGGCACCTTGTTTTTCAGTCATATGAGAAGACGCTCACTGATGTTGAAATAAACGCAATTATGGCGAAGATTACGGAGAATATTCAGAGCCATTCGGGGTGGGAAGTCCGATAGAAAAAGTAAGGTTCTACACAGTCAGGTGTGAGTTTAAAACGGATTTCGTAATTCTTGCGTAACAAGGTGTTGTTTATTAAATTTGAAGGGTGCCATTTTTTTCCTTTTTCAAACTTTGCTATGGACTATTTCTCGTTACCAAGCATCATTTTCAATAAAAAAATCGTATCACTTTTTAATTTTGTTCGGTTAGAATCTTTTTGTGAATCAGTGAGTAATTCTCCAAGACCATCTAAAATGTGTCTATTATCAACTTTTTCAAGCTTGTTAATGCATTTTTTTAAAGCCTCCTTAAAAGAAACTCCTGATCTTTCCTCTACAATCTTTCTGTTTATCGGCCAGTTATTTTCAGCAAAGTAACGTACATCAAAAATATCTCTACTAGTTTTACCTATTCTCTCAAGCATCGCCATTAACTTATGGGCAAACATATCTTCTTGAACCATGACGAGCATCGAAATACCAAGCAAAGTTTTCATCTCATATTTTGATCCGAACTGTCTGCGATTCACCTCGACCTTAATATTTTGAGCTTTTGGATCATGAGAAATAACATTCCTCAAATTATGTTTTTGTATACTTGAATCAGTAATTTCCCCATAGGTAGATATAATTTTGTTAATTTTATCAAAAACTATCTTTTCCTTTGTGTCGTCTAATAAATCAAGGTCTAAATCAACAGAATTTCTAGGTAAATCATAAAACATCATTGCTGCTGTACCACCTTTAAATCCTAAGTAGGGAGCTATAGAAGTGTCAGAATAGATATCTTTCAAAATTCTCAACAAAATATTTTTATGTTTTGAATAATCTAATGTCATAGTAAAGTTCACCTAAATATTTTGATAGCTTTTATAATATTCTTTGACCCTCTTTTCCATTCGTTTGTTATGGTAGATAGGTACAATTTCGAAGACTGCATCCCAATTCAAACTCGACAAATTATCAAAATGATATTCCTTACTTACATATATACGATCTAAAAAAGCACGTTCTTGTGTAGCGATGGCATATCCATCTTTATGTTCTATACCTAACGTACTACTCAAAACATAATCCTTCATTCGGACAAAAGTAATTTTTTGCTCGTTAACAGTAATTTCTCTATTTATGTATGAGGCAACAAAGATATTTTTGTAATATTGAAAATTTATGCCCTTACGAGTCAAGACTGTTTCAAAGCTGATATATGAGGGAGTATAGATACGGGTTACTAATTCAAATTGATCGTAGTTTTTGTCCTTTGCATATAATCCTCTATATGGTCTAAATAATTTTTCGGCGTTTACATACTTCTTTAATCTGTCGGTAACAACTTTATTATCGTCTTCATTCCACAACAAAGCCACATCTTTTGTAGAAAAGATGTTCTTTTTAGATCTCAATAAGACTTCTAAATATTCGCCCTTTGCTGGTATTTTACTCATATTGTGACTGGAAGGGGTGTTAAAAACCCTTTCCAGTCACAATATTAGCATAACTCAATATAATCAACAAACATCAGAAATGGATTATGTGTATTAATTATATATCTTTATCATAGTATAAGGAATTAATAAAATAATGAAAAATAAGACAAAAAGTATATATAAATATGAGCAAAATTCTTTAAAATATGCTAGTATGTAAGCACGTCTAAGGGCGCTTTTTATTTTATATGGCAAAAAAATCAACAGATAAATCAGACTATGGTGCAGATTCAATCACCGTTTTAGAGGGTTTGGATCCGGTACGCAAGCGTCCTGGGATGTACATTGGTACGACTGGGCCAGATGGACTCCACCACTTAGTTTGGGAGGTTTTTGATAACTCACGAGATGAGGCGATGAGTGGATTTGCAGACGATATTGAAGTTGCACTACTACCGCACGATCGTGTCCGCGTCGTAGATAATGGACGAGGTATACCGGTCGGTATTCATAAGCTCACCAAAGTATCAGCTCTCGAGACTGTCATGACGACATTGCATGCTGGAGGTAAGTTTGATAATGATAGCTATAAAGTATCAGGAGGATTACATGGTGTGGGTGTGTCTGTCGTAAACGCTCTTTCTGTGTATGCTCGCGCGGAAGTACATCAAGACGGTGGTGCGTATTTCCAAGAGTATTCGCAAGGAAAAAAGAAAGCCCCACTTAAGAAAATTGGAGCTTCCAAACTCCATGGAACCATTATCACATTTGAGCCAGATGTAGAAATATTTAAAGAAGTGCAGTTTGATTTCAATAAAATTGTTTCGCACTTACGACAACAAGCATACTTGGTAAAGAAAATGCATATCACTGTGCTTGATTTGCGGGCGGTAGATGAAAAACAGCTTAAATTAGATGGAGTGTTTTATGCACGAGATCTTCGCTTGAACGCTCCTTCCATGAGCTTCTACTTTGAAGGTGGACTGCAGTCTTTGATTACTTTCTACAATCATCATCAACAGCCACTCCATAAGAATATCTTTTACTGTGAGAAACTAGACATTGACGCCAACGTTGTTTCTGTAGAAATCGCTCTTCAGTACGTAGATGATATAAACTCGCGCATTACTGCGTTTGCCAATAATATTTACAATGCTGAGGGTGGTACGCACCTTACTGGTTTTAAAACTGCTCTGACGCGTTCTATAAACACCTATGCACGTAAGGCAAATTTCCTTAAAGAAAACGACGACAACTTTACCGGAGACGATGTACTTGAGGGTCTAACGGCTGCTATCTCCGTCAAATTGCGAGAGGTGCAGTTTGAGGGACAGACCAAAGCAAAGCTCGGAAGTATGGAAGCACAAAGTGCAGTACAGTCTGTGTTTAACGACTTCTTCACGAACTTCCTTGAAGAACACCCTGACGATGCGCGCGCTATCATCAATAAGTCTATTTTGGCACTCAAGGCGAGAAAGGCGGCAAAGGCGGCAAAAGACTCGGTATTGCGCAAAGGGGCACTCGACGGAATGACGCTCCCCGGTAAGCTTGCTGATTGCCAGACAAAAAAAGCCGAGGAATCCGAACTCTTCATTGTGGAGGGAGATTCTGCAGGTGGTTCCGCAAAAATGGGTAGAGACAGGAGAACGCAGGCTATACTTCCTCTACGAGGTAAAATTTTAAACGTCGAACGAGCACGTATCGACAGAATGCTTACGAGTGACTCTATCAAGGACCTCGTCGTGGCTCTCGGTACCGCGATAGGGGATGTGTTTAATATTGAAAAGCTCAGATACCACAAGATAATCATAGCGACTGATGCCGACGTCGATGGTGCGCACATACGAACGCTGTTGCTTACACTCTTTTTTAGACATTTTCCGAAGGTGATTGATGGCGGTTTTCTCTACATCGCACAACCACCTCTGTATAAGATAACCAAAGGTAAGGAAGTCCGCTATGCGTATGTCGAGGAAGAAAAAGTCAAAGTCATGAAAGAGTTGGGTGTTGAGCCTAGGGACTTTGAGAAAAGTTTAGAAACAGATTCTGAGGGAGAAGAGGTTGTCGAAAACGAAGAGGAAGTTACTGAAGATGATGCAAAAGCAAAGAAGAGTGCCAAGGTCAACATACAACGATACAAAGGACTTGGAGAAATGAACCCTGAAGAACTTTGGGAGACCAGTATGAACCCAGCAAACAGAGTACTGAAACAAGTGACGGTGCTTGATGTAGCGGAAGCTGACAATGTCTTTAGCACACTCATGGGTACCGATGTTTCTGCACGTAAGTCTTTCATTCAGTCGAATGCGAAGCTTGCACAGCTTGACATCTAGTTAAAAGTTGAAAGTTAAATGTTTAAAGTAAAACCCCCATATGGGGTTTTGTTTAGACACAAAATTGTAAGCATGAAGAGACAGTTTAGTTATTTTTGTTGTAGCATTTATTGCGGAAAATAATTTTAAAAAGTATACTGAAACCAATTATCATAAATTTTTATGACTGATATAATGGATTCATTTTCAGAATGGTTTAAAGAAAAGCATAACAGTTCTGTTTACGGTATTTATATTATTGCTTTTATCGCTTGGAATTGGAGAATGTTTTATGTTCTTTTTCTTGAAGATAACATTGTTGGAGATGTGACAACACTTTCTTATGCTGAGAAGTTTTCACATCATCTTGAAAAGTTTAATACTGGATATTTTCTTCTCGACAATGAAGTGGTTTCGTTTGTCTTGAATCATATTATACTTTTTGGTGTTCCTCTAATCGTCACCTACTTTGCAATTTGGTGGTTGCCTTATATGAATAACCTTGCACATGAGCGGCAATTAAAATTTTATTTTGAGCGAAGAAGTTTGTTTGATTCTGAAAATACAAAATATCAACGATTAAAGAATTCGAAATTAAAGGAATTTAATGAAGTAACAAAGGAGCAAACGAAAATTCTTAAGGATATTGTTACTGAATCAGAAAAAAAACTTGAAATTGAAGAAAACGTTGCTGGAAATATTTATGCACGAGAGGCATCGTGGGATATGGAATATAAAAAACTTAATGAGTATTTTAAACAAAAAGTTTTGAAGAATATTAGTGAGATGGTGTATAAATATGGAGGAAAGCTTGTCGATTCTTGGAATAATTCAACCATTCAAACTGATGAACTTGCGTATGCAGACACGAACGGACTTCTTGAATTAAAGAAGAATACTTCAGATATTTATCAATTGACCGAAAAAGGGAAATACTTCTTAAAAAAAATTCTTGAGAAATAACTTTCTATTCACTTAAGTAATATGGAATACTGCTTAATTTAAATTTTTAAATAATTACATGAATATAGAAGAATCGGTTACAGTGAATATAAAAACCCTCAATGTTTCTTTAACCCCCTATGCGTTTGCAAAAATGTCAAACCATTTCTATAACGCAACCCTCGAATATAAAATTAAAAATGAAAACATTTCACTTTTTTATTTTTATATGCACTCTGTCGCAATTGAACTTGCTCTGAAGGCATCAATCCTAAGCAAGGACTCATCAAAAGGTAAAATTGATTTCGTAAAAAATAAAATCGGACACGATTTAGAGAAAGCCATGAATGAATTTTCAAAATTGTTTGACTCTTCTTTTTTAAAAAATCGAGACGTTGATGCTATCCATAAAATAAGTCCATTTTTTAAAGAAAAGGGATTAGAATATTTCACGTTACCAATTAAGTATGAAATGTTTACGGGAGGTAAAAATCTACCTGAATTAGAACACCTCAGGAGAGCAAGTGACAAATTAAACTCATTTCTTGTAATGAATGATTTTTTTATTAGTAACTAGTATAGATAACAAATACTAGTATTCCCACTAGTATTTTCTCCCAAGGAGGTCGGACCTCCTTAATAATCAAGAGGGGGAAGTATTTGCATCAGACCTTCATGAGCTTTGGTGCACATCTAAATATTTACACAAAGCAAGTCACCCACGAGTACGAGTACTTGTGTTTTTCTTGTGTGTTTTAACGGAAGTGTTAGATTACTAAATAGAACTGATATTTAACAATTTGTGTAAAATAATTGTGAAGGTCACTATTCTCTTCAATCAAACATAATGGGGGTTCTGTTATGGATAAAATGTGGCTACTGTATGCAGTTTTTGCTGCGATACTGGCAGGTATACCCTCATTTATACTGAAGGTTGCTGCACAGAGAAAATACAACTCAGAGGTATTTATATTCTTCGGAGCTTTGGCATCAATTATTATACTTATCCCTACGGCACTCATAAGAAGTGGTGTTGATAGTATTAACTGGAGGATGATGCTCGTCGCGTTAGTTGTGGGGTTCTTTGCAGCTCTTGGAAGCATTTTTCGAATCCATGCATTGTGTTATGTTGACACTACTATTTACTACCCGTTGGAGAAATTGTTTTCTCCTGCAATTGTTATTGCTTTTGGAGTAACACTCTTTTCTGAATCTTTTACAGGTGTGGAGTGGGCTGGACTTCTTTTGGGCATACTTGTGCCCTTGCTACTTGTTACAAAAAAAGAAAGTAAGAGGCAAAACAATTTACTACTTGGTATTGTGCTCGTTTTAGTTACAGGTGCTATTTCAGCACTTGTCTCAGCACTTGGAAAGTATGTCTCAGGTAACTATCAAGATGTCTTATGGATTGTGACTGCGGTCTCAAGTGGAGTGTTGATGGGTTCATTTTTGTTTGCTTTACAAAGGAAGGGTTTTGTAAAAATTACTGAACATCTTGTACAGAAGAGAACGAAAAGCTTTGTGTTTCTTGCTATGGCGCGAGGAGCGGCAAATGTCATTGCATATCTATGCTATGTCTACTCTTTTGTACTTGGTGGACCTTTGGTAATTGTGCACACGGTATATTCACTGTATATACTTATACCGATAGTGCTCTCTATTATTTACTACAAGGAGCATTGGAATCTACAAAAAGTGAGCGCAATAGGACTCTCCTTTGTAGCACTTTTCTTGTTGCAGTAATAAAAAGGTCTGTCATCTGAATGATAGACCTTTTTTGTTTATTGAATTCTTCATGTTTTATATTCTTGACTATCAAGACTGCGTCTGTGATTATAGGTAACATTACGTATACATATTCCTTATGGACAATCAAAAAACATTACAACAAGGCACCATTAACCAGCTTCAGGATTACATAAAATTTAAAATTAAAGAACGTGGATTTGAAAATGAGACTCTTCACGAAAGGCTTGTTTTGCTTATGGAAGAAGTTGGTGAACTTGCCAAAGCGTGTAGAAAAATATCGGGAATGAATATAGATACTGGGCGTGAGGACAAATATAAAGTCGGGGAAGAGATTACTGATGTTTTGAATATGCTGTTTGGTGTAGGAATAGAATTGGAAATCGATATTGAAAAAGAGTATTTCAATAAAGAATCTAAAATCGACCAACGTACCTACGAACGTTCACAGAAGAAAATCGAAAAATAGAACTCCTAGTATTTGATACATGATTATTAATGAGGTCCGACCTCATTAATAAGCACCCTTGAGAAACACAAAAGCCTGCAAATGCAGGCTTTTGAACTTTTAATATTATACTTTTAACATTCAACTCCGTTTACCTTTCGTCAATCTTTATGATTACTGAATCAACGTTGTTTGTTTTTTTGTCAGCGTTATTCGTAGGTAAGATGGTGATTTTAATCGTACCTTTGCTACTTTCGACGATTTCATCGAATCCAAGTGTGTACTCTACCTGCATGCCAGAGCTCAAAGATGTTTGAACAGGTGAGGTGTATGAATAGTCTCTATCACCTTCTGTAGGGAGTTCAGCCTTGAATATCCATGCACCAGAATCAAGACCTCCTCTGTTGGTGACGGTGAACGTCACAGCAGCCACCTTGTTGCTTGGTATTGGTGAGACAGGGAAGAACGTATCTTCACCTCTCACTTCTGCCAACACACCAGTTTGTGCTATTTCAACAACAAGATCAGCAGGACCAGAATAAAGAGGAACAACGATAGGTGTTGGTTTTATAACTGGTTTCGGTGTAACAGTTGCTACGGTAGTAGGTTTGGTTGTCGCAGCCTTAGGCTCCGTAGTTGTTGTCTTCGTCTCTGTAGAGGTAGTCGAGGTGGCTTGAGTAGTTGTGGTTGCTGTGCTCGTGCTTCCTGGTACATGCAAGGTTGCAATGT
Source organism: Parcubacteria group bacterium GW2011_GWD2_42_14 (assembly GCA_000998045.1). Lineage (GTDB taxonomy): Bacteria > Patescibacteriota > Minisyncoccia > Phycocordibacterales > UBA12088 > UBA12088. The sequence goes on along the minus strand of LCCS01000010.1, from coordinate 16,929 downwards.
CAGCGTTCATGATTGTGATAACTGTAGTATCACGAAGCGTATCTGCATCTACAGTCAACGTAATATCTTCAAATCGAGTCTGATTGTTGGTCGCAACAATAGATACTTGGTTTTTCTCTATGTTCTGTGCTGTTCCACAAGGAAGCTTATCCCAACCATACTCATGTTCAATGTTGAGTTCAACATTGGAACCACATTCATAGGTGAATGTATAGGAAGTAGGTTGATTTTCACCAGTGTATGTCCAACTGACTTTAAAAGGCTCGTTTACTGCGAGAGTTCTGTTTTCAAGTTCAAAAACCAATGACTCTGAAGGAGCAGTACTAAATATTGAACGTACAGATGAAGCCGCGGCGCTTAGATTCTCTCCAATATTTGGTAACGCGCGTGAGCCTTGTACAACGACCCATGTTGCAAGAACAAGTATAGCGATAAGTCCAACAATTGCTAAAATTCTTAGTATTGTGGACGCTACCTTCTCGCTTTTCTTCATTTGATTCTCATTCATAGTAATTATAGTTCAGTAAATAAAGGGAACAGGTGAATTTTTAATATAATTTTATTCCTGCCAAATTTATTATTGTAATTTATGTCTACACATATAGCATATCAAAATTCAATTGTCAAGACAGCCAAATATACAGGAGCTTGACATTATATTAATAATATTGTATATACTACGAATCATAGTATGAGGTAATTATAGAAATCTACATATGGCTAATTCAAACATACAACTGGTGGGACTACCCTCAAAACTCTTTGGGCATTTTCAGCGAGCTCAGAAAGAGATTGATACTTGTTTAAAAAAAGGATTCAGTGCGTCATCTGAGTTACTGCATGATTTTTCTCATTATGGAAACACGTATGCTATCAACCTTGATGGTGTAGATGACTCTGTAGTTCATGAAGATGTCGTTTCTGCAAGGATATTTCCTCGTAAAGACTATGGTGCCGAAGAAAGTTTCTTTAAGAATGAAATAAAAAAATATTCGATTACAGAACTTGAAAAAAATATCGTTCTTGTTTCAAAAAAGCTTTTTGAAGTCGTAGTTTTAGTAGGGAACTTACTTGTGGTATTTCTTCTAAAATTAGATACCCTTTGTGAAAGGTTACTGACAACAGGAAATGCGTATGTGCAAGCTGTCTCAGAGACCTCTGAAGAGAGGCGAAGAAAAATAGTGTCGCATGTAGTAGCGCAAGCAGACATCAGAAGGGAAGTGCATGATGAAGAACCAATACTGCTTTATGATGCTACTCACTCGATAGTGACTCCACCACATACTATTACACAACTCGTACCAGCGATAAGACGAGAACTTCCAAATCAATTTGAAGTAAGAAGGAGTTCTGTCCATAGCCCTGTTCTCAATATGTTTGTGTATACTCTTACTGTTCTATATAACGAGTTGCGGTACGGAGCAAAGTCGTCTATGCAAAATATTGACAGTATATAAATATACTGCTATAATATACTAAGATGTCTTTCTCGCACACGAAGTGTGAAATTTTAAAGAAAACGTGCATGAGAAATTTTCAAAAGAGTCAAAAAGAACAAATGTCAACTGAAAACCAGAAAGCCTTTGTTTTGCGTGTTGTTGGCTCTTTTTTGTTACTTACAGTTCTGCTTGTTTCAATTGACTTTGTGCCTGAAATGCGAATAGGTGCGTATGAAGAAAATGCTACTTCATCTCTAGATGTTGTTGCTCCTTCAAAAATGGCAGATGAGCCCTTGGTACCTGAATCAACTTTCCCTACTCGTATTTCGATTGAGAAAATTGCATTAGATACTACCATCATCACACCTCAGAGTACCGATATCGATGTGCTTGATAGAGCGTTACTTAATGGAGCAGTGCATTACCCAGGCTCAGGAAATTTGGGAGAAAATGCAAACATGCTTTTGTTTGGACACTCAAGTTACTTACCTGTTATAAACAACAAAGCTTTTAAAGCTTTTAATGAGCTTAGTAAGCTGAAGGCTGGTGATCACATTACCGTGTATTCAGATACACATGTGTATACGTACGCAACTGAAACAGTCGAGCTTTCTGAAGCAGAGGATGTGCGTGTAGACTTTAACTCGTCGTATCCAAAGCTTACTCTTGCAACTTGTAATAGTTTTGGTACAAAGCAGGAACGTTGGATAGTTACCGCGAGGTTGATAGCCAAAGAGCAACGATAATCATAGTAATTAACATTATTCACTTATAAAATAATCATGAAAACAAATTTTTCATTTATCGATACAATACGCAAAAACACCACAATGGCGCTTGGTGGTGTATTTTTTGTTATCTTTACCCTTATTTCACTATTTGCTTTTGAAGCTGCACCAGTAACACGCTTTGCTTCACAAGAAGCACTTGCTTGGCACTGTGAGTCAATGACTGCAAGTCCTGCATCGATTGAGCGCGGTCAGTCGTCAACACTCACATGGGCTTTTGCAGATGATGAAAATATTTGGGTGAGTATAGAGGGTGTTCCTGGAAAATGGGATGGTGTTACAGGAAGTACTGTTGTGTCTCCAACACAAACAACTACGTACACTGCCGTTGCGCACCAACTCAATTCTCCAAAAACATTTGAGTGTAGTGTAACAGTATCGGTGACAGAACCTCCTAAAGAAGAACCACGAGTTCCTGCATGTCCATACACAGCATCAGAGAATGTTACGGTTGTTAACTTCAATGGTGGTAAAGAGCGAAATGATGCGACGTTGCTTCTTTCTAATGATTCTAACAAATACGAAATCGCAAAATCTCAATCACTTCCTGCAGGTACGTACACGGTTAAAACTGCCTCTTGGGATGGATACACTGACCGAGTAAATGTTACACAGCCAAAAGAGCAATGGAATGTGTTGGTTCGTGGAAGTTCGTGGGAAAAAGGTCCAGTAGGTCCTACCACAGACATTGCGGATTATGTTGTACAGGATTCAAAGAACAACACATTTGCAAACGCAATTGTTCTCACTGAAGCAGGATCTTCAATCGCCGTCGTGCATGCAGTTGCAGGAGACAATTCTTCTCCAAATTCAGTAGTGCCTGTATGTGTCGCATTTGAAAAGAAATCAGAAGACCCAGCACCGAGTTGTAGTATGAATGTATCTCCTACACAGGTTAGAGAAGGTGATACGGTAACCCTAAACTGGAGTAGTAGCAATACATCCTCTGCATTTATAGACCAGGGAATAGGTGCCACAACTCTATCTGGTTCAAAGAACATGACGATACAGTCGGCTACAACATTTACTGGCACATTTAAAGATTCAAATGGAAAGGAGGTAACTTGTTCTGCAGGTGTCTCTATCAAATCAAGTGGTGGAGGTGGTAAATGTATAAATTGTGATGACGACGACGATGAAGACGAGGATGAAGAAGACGAGGACGAAGATGACCCAGAACCAACTATTATTCTTGGAAAAACGGTTACCAAAACAGGGAGTTATATAACGCTTGACCAAGTACCATACACAGGATTTGAAGCTGGCCCTATGCTTACGACATTCTTCTGGCTAATGGTACTCGCACTGAGTGTCCTTATTGCTTACGTTTCTACACGGTACCACCCTATGGATCGGCTTAAGGTAGCATTCTCAACTGCGTATGCTTACAACATCAAGGAGGATGTATCTGAGGTTGTAGAAATGAAGTCCGTCATGGCCCCAGTCCACAGCATCCCAGCACTATCAGAAATCCCTACAGCACCTCATGGATCAAACTCCTCAGATCCTATTAGCATTATTGAAGACATGGCGCATAAGGAAAACATACTACTCTCTCCTGAAGCACTTCGTCTCATGTATGCAGAGATACGAAAAACTGAATCAAGTCCAACACAGTATCTAACTGGTTTATTTGAAATCGCAAAAACTGAATATCCTCAAGAAGATGGTTGGATACTTCTCTCAAAGGAACGAGCAGAAAAACTTCTTGGAAAATCACAGAACAATATCGTTCTTGATGTACAGGATACTATCCCGCACACTACTATCAACAATGTACTATCAAGTGCTGAACCGAAAGCGTTTAGGGTAGAGCAGAAGCAAATCAGCAAGAAGTATTCAGCACCCATGTCCTCTCCTGCTCCTGTGACCAACTCTTCACAAGCTACAGGAACAAAGCCTGAGGTAAAGAGTACTCCATCATCAAGTGATGAGACTGCTATGATTTTTATCGACAGTCTTGTAAACCTTGAAAAAAAGAAAGTCTTCGATACCCTACGTGATTTTGCATCACGCGGTAATGACGTCGGCGCGGTAATCACGGCTGTCGTGCGTAAGCTTGATGAAGTGTACCGATATCGCCTAGAAGGAGGACGTATTCCAGATAAAGAGATTGCTGGTAAAACAGCAACATGGAGTAACGGTGACTTTGAAAATGTACTGGGTATCCTTGTAGAGTGTATTGATTACACGTACGCAAACAATCACATTGGAACCAAAGTAGCACTTACAAAGGCTTTTGAGCACTTCGAGAAAAAAGCGTAATAGTAATAGTTACTAGAAAAAAATTACCACCATATGGTGGTAATTTTTTTTGTATAGAATTGCAAATAAATGACGACTATTTATTCACTCACGTGAATTAGATATTTAATTCTCTTTGGTGTGCATTCACTCTTTTTCCAACCTTACGGTTAACCGAAAGGTTAGGAAAGATACGAGAAGTTAGTGACGGTAGAAGTTGGTACCGTTATAAAAATGGACGCATGTGCGTCCATTTTTTTATATCTGATATTAACTCTAAACTAGTTACAAACTCCGATCTTTGATTTTTTCCGTAAGGAAGGAGAGTGTGTCGTCTATGTTTTTTTCAATCACCGTACCATCGTGTGCCTCTAGTCGTAGTGTTCCTGACTCTATCTCCTTGTCTCCAACACAGATGAAGTACGGTACTTTATCAACTTTTGATGCGCGTACTCGTTTTCCAAAGGATTCCCCAGTATCACGCAGTTCTACTCGAATCTGTGATTGTATAAGCTTGTCAAAAAGTTCCTTAGCGTATTTCTGGTGTGCTTCCGCGATAGGTAGTACTCGCAGTTGTACTGGTGCAAGCCAGAGAGGGAAGTTGCCTGCAAGGTGTTCTATGAGCACAGCAGTAAATCGTTCTATTGAGCCCATGATAGCAGCGTGAATCATCACAATACGCTCACTCTCACCTTGTTCATTGATACAGGAGAGGTCAAAGCGCTCTGGTAGGTTCATGTCGAGCTGTATGGTAGCAACTTGATGTTCTCGACCGATAGAGTCCGTCGCCATAAAGTCGAGCTTCGGTCCATACATAGCAGCTTCACCAATACCTTCGAAATAGTCGGCTTTTCTTTCGATGGCTATTTCTTTCAATGCCTTCTCAGAGTTCTCCCATACCTTGGTGTCGCCAAGATACTTCTCCATTGTTTTAGGATCGTGGAAAGAGAGCCGTACGCGCAGTTTGAAGTTGAAGGTGCTATACAGCGTATCAACAATATCCCAGATTTTATTAAACTCCTCCTTTACTTGGCTACTTCGACAGAACACATGGCTATCATCTTGGGTAATAGAGAGTACACGGGTAAGCCCGCCCAGCTCTCCAGACTGTTCGTCACGATACACCATGGTGGTCTCAGCATACCGCTGTGGCATTTCTCTGTAGCTATGTGGCTTCCGTGCAAATATCTGCGTGTGGTGCGGGCAGTTCATTGGTTTCAAGGCATACTCTTTTCCTTCACGTGTTGCTACCTTGAAGAGTTCATCTGCAAATTTTTCCCAGTGACCGCTCGTGACGTATAAATCTTTTTTCGTGATATGGGGAATAGTGACACGTGAATATCCATGTTTCTGGCGTAGTTCCCATATATATGAATCAAGCTCATGGCGCACAATAGCTCCTCGTGGAGTCCACATCGGTAGCCCAGGACCGACTAGTTCAGAAAATGTAAAGAGGTCTAACTCTTTTCCAAGTTTCCGATGGTCTCTTTTCTTAGCTTCTTCGAGGTTTGTCTCGTAGGTCACGAGTGCCTCTTTGTTCTCAAACGCAAGTCCGTAGATACGAGTGAGCATGGTATTGTTTTCATCTCCACGCCAGTATGCGCCTGCAATGCGGTCAAGCTTAAATGCAACGTCACGCAAATCTTTGTTCGGTGTTTCTACATGTCCGCCCTCACAGAGATCGGTAAAGAGAGCATTTTCAGTCGTGAGCGTATCACCTGATGCTCCAGAGTGGTAAAAAGTGATTGGTGAACCACCTTTGGCGATATCAGTAATCATTTCGACTTTGTACGGATTGTTTTTGAAAAAAGCGAGTGCTTGCGTGTCTGTAACAACCTCCCTCTGCATCGACTCCCATTTTTTTAGGAGTTCGCGCATTTTCTGCTCTATTTTTTGCAAATCCTTGGGTGCTGGTTTATCCCCTCCGTCAAAGTCAAAATCATAGTAAAAACCAGTATCTATAGCGGGACCGAGAGTAGGTTTGGCATGAGGGTACAGCTCTCGTACGGCGGAAGCGAGGAGGTGTGAGAGCGTGTGGCGTATGTGGTTTAGTTCTTCTTTGTTCATGTTAGTGTTTAGTATACAGAACTTACTCAAACGGCGCATTTCTTTGTTGCCCGTCACAAAATGTCTTTCGTAGTATTGCTCATACAACTCATTCCATTTTGTTTGGGCGCCTCGAACTGCATCCGTTTGCCTAAGTTCAAGATTTTAATAATTGTATCTAATTGTGTAATTATAAAAAATCCCGCTTTGCGGGGTCTTATTTCACAACGACTCCCGCGCAGGCTTGCTTAGGTTGTTGTAGTTGTTGTGTTAAAACAATACATATACCCATATCGTATTCCCCATACCATTTTTTGTAAAGCGTAAGTGGGGTAGTCTTGTGAGTCCAAAGGAGAAGTCTAAAACCGCGCGGTGTTTACCATCACGCGGTTTTGTCTTTCATGTATCTGAGTACATGCACACGTCCACTATTGCTTTGTTGTTTGGGTCTGCTTTAAACTCAGCAAGAGCTTGGCGAGTTTCCTCAGAAATCTTCACTTCGCCGTGTGTTAACAACCAGAGGACCAAACAAGTTTTTGGTTTTGATTTATTTTCTTCAAGGAGATAAACAAACCGCCTCTCCACTATTCTGCGAAATTCGGGGTCACTGTCAATAAGAAAACGTCGCCCGAGTTTTGCAAGATTTTTGAGTTCACACTCTGTTTCCGAGGGAACTCTTGGTTTTATGTCCTTGACATAGGCCTCATAGTTTTTTTCTTTTTCCGGAAATCCTTGCTCTATAAGACACGTAAGTTCACGTACGCACATTGCAGAGGAGGGAAATTTTTTACACAGTTTAGTATTCATTTAATCACCCCCAAGTTGACTTGCGTTTGTTTGATTATATATAGTACAGTCCTAAAGTTGATTTAACCATATGTAGCAGATTTTGTAAAATAAATAAAAAGAGCAATAAAATGATAGGATGTTGCACAAAATACAAACTCAAGGCATCATGAGTGTATGAAAAAGAGAAAACAAACTATTGTGCGCATAGCGCTCTGCGCTGTTTTTATAAGCGCAACATTATTCACCGCCCCTCAGGTATATGGTGCTACGCACCAGCTGTACACCACGTATGGATTTATTGATTTACTTATATCACGAGGAATTATTGCTACTCAGCAAGTGGAACGTGCGCGTGAAATGGGAGCGGTTATTATGAAAACTGAAAAATCAGAAACTTCCAGTAATCCTTCCCCAGAAGATATCACCGTATCAGTGAGTCAGTTTATTGAACACGGTAATCTTACCTACAATATGTTTGAAAATATTGAGGGATTATTGCTTACAGTTAAGAACAATGGAAGTAAGGCACATACACTTGATGCAAAAAGACAGTGTCAAGTAGTATATCGCATCTATGATGAGGAAGATTCGCTGGTGTACGATTATGCAGATGAGAGTAAGTGTCAAACTTCAGAGAAAGTCTCCTATATTCTTGAAGCGGGAGCGACGCGTATTTTCCCTATCACGCATGATGTAGGTAAGTACGCACTGAAGTCAGGGAAGTATCGCTTTGAAGTAGAGTACCCAGGTTACGGTAAGGGGGAGCGAGTAGTTACTGTTAAGTAGGTGTAGATATAGGTTCAGGAAGAGGGGGAGTAATGAGCTCCTTGAGCTCTTTAACTTTGTCGATAACGAAACTTCGCTCGCCATTACGGTCATTTACTCGTCCCTTAAACACTACGCAATTCTCAACCGTGAGTATATCTCGGTATTCTTCGTAGATTTTTGGAAACGCTACTGCTTCGATAGTGTTTGTGTAATCGGAGAGCTTTATAAAAGCCATCTTGTCTCCTTTCTTGGTCGTAAATGGTTTTACTTCAGAAAGAATACCTCCTACTTTTGTTTCTAGTCCAATGTAACATTTCTTGGCATTCGCGATTGTTTGTCCTAGCTTTTCGAGACGTTCTTTATAGGGGTCGAGTGGATGACCAGAAATGTAGAGCCCAAGGAGTTCTTTTTCCCACCTGAGCATGTCCCGTTGTGGTGCTTGATCAGCTTCCGGCAAGGTGAGTGTCTTGTGTCCGTCAGTAAGAGCGAAAAGTGAAACCTGTGCAGTCTCCTTTGCAAGGTCTTTGTTAAAGGTAAGTAAATCTTCAAGGTAGGTGAGCATACGCCCACGTGTGTACTCAAATGAGTCAAGGGCACCACACTTCACAAGTGACTCTAGAGATTTCTTGTTGAGATTTCTGTCTTGGATCCTTGTAAGAAAATCTTCTAGACTTTTAAAGACACCATTCTTTTCTCGTTCGGAAATAATAATCTGTGCAATTCCTTCGCCAAAGTTTTTTATTGAGTTGAGTCCGAAGCGTATCGCGTCACGCTCACCGTACTTTACTACTGTGAAGTTTCCAATACTTTGGTTGATGTCAGGCTGAAGTACGGGTATATCCATTTTGATACACTGGGTAATTCCCTCAGATACCTTATCGACGTCGCCAGCATCAGCGGTAAGAATAGCTGCCATGTACTCTACCGGATAGTTGGCTTTAAGGTACGCTGTTTGGTACGCAACTTTACCGTAGCTTGCGGCATGTGCCTTGTTGAAACCGTAGCCTTGGAATGGTTCAAAGAGATCCCATATTTTCTCCGCATCTCGAGCGGTCATGCCTGAGAACTTTTGACATCCTTCAACGAAAATAACGTGTTGTTTAGCCATTTCTTCAGGTATCTTCTTACCTACAGCCTTTCTAAATTTGTCCACCGTCTCCCAGTTGTAGCCTGCGAGTTCAAGCGCGGTAAAGAGAAGGTCGTCTTGGTATACCAATATTCCATACGAAGGTTCCAAGAATGTTTTTGCTTTGGGGTGGAAATACTGGATAGGTGAACGTCCTTGCTTGCGAGCAATGTACTCAGGGATGTTTTTCATCGGTCCAGGACGATAGAGCGCAATCATAGCGTTGATGTCCTCAATACGTGTCGGCTTGAGCTCCTTCAAGTACCGTGTCATTGCTGTACCGTTTAGCTGGAAGACTCCGCCCGTGTCTCCCTTCGCCAACATGGTAAAAGTTTTCTCATCATCAAGTGGTATGTTCTCTATATCAATAACAACGCCGTGTCGTTCCTTGACTCGCTTGATGGCATCAGCAAGAATCGAAAGGTTCTTAATACCGAGAAAGTCAAACTTGAGGAGACCAACGCCATCTTCACCCACACTATGCATATCGTATTGCGTGATGTATTTTCCACCTCCTTTTGGATCTGGCTGTATGGGTACAAATCCTGACAGAGGGCTAGGTGCAATGACGACGCCCGCTGCATGTACACCCACATGTCGCGCGCACCCTTCAATTTTTTTTGCGAGATCGACGATACGTCTCGTGTCCGAGTCTTTTTTGTAGAGGTTTGCAAATTCTTTCTCAGTTTCGAGTGCGGTATCAATAGTCATAGGAAAACCCTGAGAACCAAAAGGTATTGCCTTGGCTATTTTGTCACCGATTCCATACGGGTATCCAAGTGCTCGTGCGACGTCGCGCACTGCAGCTCGAGCCATCATGGTTCCAAAGGTGCCTATCTGTGCCACGTTTGCATGGCCGTACTTTTCTTTTGTGTACTCAATCATTTCATCCCGACGGTTATCAGCGTAATCCATGTCGATATCGGGGGCGCTGGGTCGATGGGGATTCAGGAAACGTTCGAACGGTAAATGAAATCGAATAGGGTCGACGTTAGTGATACCCATGGCGAAGGTTACAAGCGAGCCAGCGACTGATCCTCGAATCGTAGTTAGGATTTCTCTTTCGCGTGCCTCACGCAGAAGGTCTGCCACAGCCAGAAAATACGTGCTGTATCCCTTGTCTTTTATTACTTGTAATTCATAATCTAGTCTTTCCTTCAGCGCTCCTTCGTAGGGGAGTTTGCGCCAAGCGAGCCCTTCTCGAGCAACATGCACCAGTTCCTCATCTGGAGTTCTTCCTGAAGCTATGGTAAATGCTGGGAAGTACCACTGTCCGAGTGTTATATTTACATTGCATCGTTCTGCGACTCGCTCTGTGTTCGCAAGTGCTTCAGGCTCTTCTCGGAAGAGGTCTTCTGCCGTGAGGGCATCAATAAATGAAAAATCTTCGTTTTCAACAAAACCCTCTTCTTCAAGAGTTCCATCAGTTTGAATCTTAATCATTGTCTCGCGTGCGTCTCTATCACTCGGGTCAAGATAGTAGGTGTCATGAGCTGCAATAAGTGGCACACCAGTCTTCTTCGCGAGTTTCTTTGTTTGGTTCAGAAGGTACTCCTCTCCCTCGACTTCTCTGTGATGCGTGATTTCTAAAAATACGTTTCCCTCGCCGAAGATTCTTTTGTGCCATTCTATGACGTCAGTAGCCCGTTCAAGGTTGTTGGCTTTCAAGGCACTCACGTGTTCTCCAGAGAAAAACGGCAAAATAGCTATAAGTCCCCCATGTAACTTTTCAAGGATGTCACGGTCGATGCGTGGTTTGTAAAAGAAACCATCAACGTACGAGCTTGTGACAAGCTTGATGAGGTTGTGATAGCCATCGTTGTTTTCTGCGAGAAGCACTAGTCGCGTTCGCTTCCGATCCATGTCCTCTTCTCGGTCAAAACGTGAACGAGCCGCCATGTATGCATCCACACCCAGTATCGGCTTGATACCTTGTTTGTGGCATTGTTGGTAAAACTCAATAGCACCATACATGTTCCCGTTATCAGTAAGGGCTAGGGAAGTCATTCCATATTCTTTTGCTCGCGCAATGAGAGGTTTGAGTTTTGGTACGCCGTTGAGGAGTGAGTAGTGACTATGTGTGTGTAGGTGCACAAAGTTTGCCATGGAGAGAGTATACCACGACGAGTAGCGAGTTACCGAGTTCTGAGTAGCGAGTGAAAACGAGTTAGATAGAGAACATTTCGCCCGAAGGTGAAATGTTCAAAACTCGGTAACTCGTTACTCGTTACTCGCTTACTCACGGCTCTGAAGAATATTCTTGCAAAACGACGTTCGATGGAGTGAACTCAAACCATACGTACGTAGTAAATCAAAGTGCTGTTTGGTGCCATATCCTTTGTGTTTTTCAAAAAGGTAATCAGGATATTCCTTGGCAACTTTTTTCATATACAGATCACGTTTTACTTTTGCGAGTATGGACGCTGCAGAAATCACCGGCTCCGTTATATCACCACGAATTATGGTTTTTTGAGCTAAATACTCCTTTGGCGCATGGAGGGAACCATCAAGAAGCACTGTGCAAACAGCAGGTTCAAGATTTAGCTTGATGAGAGCGCGGTTCAATGCGTTTTGGATAGCAAATACAATACCTTCAGTATCTATTAGTTGTGGGCTAGAAAAAGAGACAGCACAACGGCAGTGCTCAAAAGAAGGAAATTTTACGTACCATTCATTACGTTTTTCTTCAGAAATTTGTTTTGAGTCTCTAATACCTTCTAGTTTATTCATCGCAAACTCAGTTGACACTGCAAATACTCCTACAGATACGGGACCAGCGAGTGGTCCACGACCAGCTTCATCTATCCCGATGGTCCACAATGTTTTTTCTAGCTCCATGTTGTCCCTACTCTAACACCTTCTGAGTTGAAAGTTAAAAATTGAAAGCTCTTTCGCCTCCGGCGAACTCAAAAGCTCGCCAAACGACTAAATATGTCCTTTGCCGTGTTTGAATATGTATTTGAAGAAGTTGAAAAAGGTTAAAAACTTTTTGCACTGTGCTGCCTCTAATGGGTCTTGCATTGTTGTAGTTTTTGGTTATAGTAGACCCAATGTCAGTACGAATGAAGCTTAGCCATAGCAAGACTGCAAGTCGCCGTGCACACCATCACATGGGTACACCTCGTCTTGTTGCAACAAAAACAGGTGTTCGACGCCGTCATTTTGTTGATCCTGACACAGGGATGTACCGTGGTAAAAGTATTATCACCATAGGAAAACCCGAAGTAGTTAAAGCCACAAAAGGAAGTAAGGTTAAGAAAGCTCCTGCGAAAGAAAAAGCTACAAAAAACGCTTCCGTGGAAAAAAAGTAACGTTTTGAAGTGCCAATAGTATACGTACTATGGGGACTTTAAAGCGTCATACGCAAGTTCATTTGAGCACATGTCGAATAGACACTTATCACGATCAATTGTCCTACAAACACTTTTTGAGTGGGACACTAACAATGAAGAAGGTAACGGCAAAACTGACGCACCTGAGGTTATCCTTAGTAGAAATATAGAAGAATTCGCTACTGATAGCAAAGACAAACCCTTCATGAAGAGGTTGCTTGATGGTGTTATAACAAAACAATCTGATTTAGATGCAGTTATATCTAAAGCTGCACCGGAATGGCCTATTGACAAAATAGCCAGAGTCGATAGAAATATATTGCGGTTAGGATTGTATGAATTACTGTTTAGCGACCGTAAGGAAGTTCCTGCAAAAGTAGCCATCAATGAAGCAATCGAGCTTGCCAAGAACTTTGGCGGAGATTCCTCTGGCGGATTCATTAATGGTGTTATAGGTGGCGTGTACAAGGAACTCGGTGAACCTGGAAAGGACGAAGTTTCCACAAAAAACAAAAAATCACGCACGCAACCCTTGGTCCCTTATGAATTGATGCCTATTGACCGCAAAGCTGGAGCGGTGGTGTATGCAGAGCACGATGGTGACGTATATGTGGCACTTGTGCATGATGTCTTTGGCCACTGGACACTTTCTAAAGGTGGTGTAGAAGAAGGTGAGTCTGATGAAGAGGCGACGGTGAGAGAGATTAAGGAAGAAATGGACCTTGATATAAAAATAGTAGAAAAGTTGGGTGAAAATGAATATGTTGCTTCACACCCGGAAAAAGGTAAGATACGAAAACATGTGAGTTATTATTTGGCAGAGTCACCCTTTACGGAAGTGAAGCTTGAGGAGGGCAAAGGAGGACTTGATGACGCACGATGGTTTAAGCTTGCAGATATTCTTGAGCTCAACTTTTACCATGATATGCTCCCGATCATTACCAAAGCTATCAACATTTTGTTGAGTCTCAAAAAATAAATTCATGGAATGAAATTGCAGTTCCATGTCTCGTGTTTTATATATAAACGCGAAGTTATTACTTATGGATTAGAAGAAATAAAAATGGATATAGAAGAAATAAAACATAATATTGATACATTTTCTACCAAGATTGGAGTTACTTTTACTGACCCGAAGCTTTTACATACCGCGTTTACACACAGGAGCTATGTCAACGAACATCGTGGAGACTATATCGAACACAACGAACGACTGGAGTTCTTGGGAGATGCCGTACTTGAGCTTGTTGTTACACGATTCCTTTTTGAAAAATATCCCCACAAAACTGAGGGAGACCTTACCGCATACCGAGCGGCACTGGTAAACACCAACACAATAGGCGATGCGGCCACTCGTTTGCAGATGAACGACTGTTTATACCTTTCACGTGGAGAGGCAAAAGACACCGGCCGAGCTCGGCTGTACATTCTGGCTGATACCTTTGAGGCTGTTATTGGAGCCATATACTTGGATCAGGGCTATGATGTAGCCAAGCAGTTTATTGAAACAAATATTTTCCACTTAGTTGAGGACGTGGTGTCAAAGCGTCTCTGGCAAGATAGCAAGAGCTTGTTTCAAGAAAAAGCACAGGAGCATGTTTCTATTACACCGAGCTATTCTATAGTTTCTGAGACCGGCCCAGACCATGACAAGCAGTTTACCGTAGGAGCCTTCCTTGGGAAGGAAGAAGTAGCACAAGGAAAGGGAAGGAGTAAACAAGAGGCTGAACAAGTGGCGGCATTGGCTGCGCTCAAGGCGAAAGCGTGGGTGTAGAAGGGTTGACCCTAAGCCGAGTATCTGGTACAGTACCCCGCATTATGTTAATGATTCGACTACAACGTGTTGGAAGGAAAAACTACGCTGAATTTCGCGTAGTGGTTACTGAAAAAACACGAGCAGCAAAGAGTTCAAATTATGTTGAGTTGGTAGGGCATTACAATCCTCACGATGATAGTGTGACGGTGAATAGTGAACGCGTGCTCTATTGGATTCAGCAAGGTGCGCAAGTATCCGATACTGTTCACAACCTATTGGTTTCTCAAAAAGTTATTGAAGGCAAAAAGAAGAACGTGCTTCCAAAGAAGACACCTATTAAAAAAGCAGAAGAAGCAGTAGCCCCTACTGCGACGAAAGAAGTGGAGGAAACTCCTGCGTCTGAACCTGCAGTAGCAGTTGAAGAAAAGTAGGCAGGCTTCCAATAGTACCTGTTGCGTATATCTTGCATATAGGTACAATAGGACGTAATATCGTTATATCGGTATTTGTTATCAGACAAACTGTAATCAGTAAAAAAGAGTATGGAATTCGATCAGAAATTTTTAGAGTATGTTGTTAAGGGTCTTGTGGATACACCGGACGCTGTAAAGGTACAACGAACAGTAGATGAGATGGGTGTATTACTTACGCTTGATGTAGACGCTGCAGATATGGGTAAAATCATAGGTCGCAGTGGAAACACCGCTAAGGCTATCCGAACACTTCTACGTGTTGTAGGAATGAAGAACAATTCACGCGTGAATCTTAAAATCAATGAGCCAGAAGGTGGACTTCGTTCACAGGAAGCAGCAAGTGCAGCAGCATCTGAGACTGCAGCACCTACACCTTCAGAAGTAAGCAAGTCTCTAGATGAGGCTATGGCTGATCTAAAGATGGACTAGTCTAGAACATTCGAAAACAGCGCACTTCAGCGTTGCGCTACACAAAATATCTCTCGTAGTATTACTCATACAACTCGTTCTATTTTGTTTGCGCGCCTTGAATTGCATCTGTTTTCGAAAGTTCTAATATTCTCTTGATAATAAAAGGCACAATTAAATATTGTGCCTTTTATTTTAACTGGACTTAGAGTATAAGGTATATACAAATTATGAGAAAAAGCACCCCTGAAATAAGTTCAAAGCAAATTACCTTTCACATTATCACACTTTTCCCGAGTGCTTTTGACTCGTACCTAAATGAGTCCATTATCAAACGTGCGATAGCAGAAAATAAGATACGTGTTGTTTTTTATAATCCTCGTGCGTTTACAAAGGATGTACATGGTCGTGTTGATAGAAAACCTTATGGTGGAGGACCGGGGATGGTTCTCGAAGCGGAAAGTGTTCTCAAGGCTGTTGCAAAAGCGCTCGGTCGCAAAAATCGTCGCACCGTGAAGGTGGTGTTCTTTGAACCGAACGGAAAACAGCTTGATACTGCTTACGCAGATAAGGCAAGCACTCATTACAAACATATTGTTATGATATGTGGACGTTATGAGGGGATAGATGGACGGGTCAAGAAAATCCTACGTGCTGAAGGGGTGACTATCGGACCGTACACGCTCACGGGTGGGGAACTGCCTGCTATGGTAGTGCTAGATACGATTACCCGGAGACTCAAAGGTGTGTTGGGAAAAGATGAGTCTATCGAAGAACGACGTGTGTCTGCGAGTGAGGTGTATACCCGCCCCGAAGTGCTTGTATGGAAAGGGAAGAAGTACAAAGTACCAAAAGTACTCCTCTCAGGAAATCACAAAGATATCGAAGCTTGGAAAAATTCTACAAAAATTACATAAAAGGAACCGAGAATTTTGCTTGTTGTAAATTTGACAAATGTCTAATGCTGTGTAATTATCATACGCAGAAATTTCGCAACGAAAAATATCCTTAAAGACAAGGGGGAGCGTTCAATGGAAAAGGAAGTTTATAACCTACGTGTGTATAAGGTGTTGACTGAGGGTAAGGTGTTGTATGAGTCAATGCGAGATGGCTATCCATATGCATCCTGTTACACTTCTGCAACTCGCTTCACTTCAGTTGAGGAGATGGCAAAATTTTCGAGAACCAATGTGGACGATTTTCAACGCGATAAAGAGATTTGGTCGGCACAATTTCATATTGATTTTCGACCGCTCCACGATATTGCGGTTACTTCCGGCTGTCATCCACGACTCTGCTTACCATTGACGAAAGAAGAAGCACAAGAATTCTGGGAGCATTTCTCCAACTCGTAACAGAAGATTTGCACAAGTTAAGTTCCATGTGGTGCATGTAAATACTAGTATTAATTACGTAATTAATACTAGTATTTTTTGTTTCGGCTCAGTGCCTTGACTTCTAATCTTGTTTTTCGAACCCTTCGACAGGCTCAGTGCAAGCTTTGACTTGCCCTCACGCAGGAGGGTCCGCCATCGGGTGGAAACTAGGAACCCTGTACCAGAGCAAAGCTCGGTACAGGGCATGCTTTTTCAACTCGCAACTCGTTACTCAGTACTTGAATAACTTATCCCCATATTAGGCAATATGGCTCTTGACCCCTATTGACAAATACCCAGTCTTGACTATACTATCTTTATCTTTTCGGGTTGATTGAGTACTGGTAGCTGGGGATATTTCTATTTACAAACATATAACGTAAA
>LCCS01000009.1 GCA_000998045.1 Parcubacteria group bacterium GW2011_GWD2_42_14 | reverse complement strand
GGCAGTATCCACTGATATCGCTCCATTTGGATTGTTTCGTTCATTTTGACGGTCATTTAGCTACTCTACTAAATCCGCCATATGTGTGTGCACATTACCAGACACTATTGACAATAGCGTATATTACTTACTATATTAGTAATCAAATAGCTCCTGGAGAGTAGAACCAAGTCGAGTTTAAATTTAAAGGTTGTTTATTTGAAGTTTTATCGGAAATAAGTTCATAGTACATGCAACAAGGAACAATTTTGCGCCTCATGGATGGTAAAGGCTTCGGCTTTATCAAGATTGAAGGTGGAGAAAAGGACCTATTCTTCCATGCAAATGAACTTCAAAACGTACAGTTTAGCGACCTCAAAGAGGGAGATAAGCTTGAGTTTGAAGTTGCAGAAGGACAGAAAGGACCACAAGCGGTAAATGTTAGCCGCATCTAATATTTTAGAAACAAAACACCCGCTTATTAAGTTAAGCGGGTGTTTTTGTGTTAATAAAGTGCGAACCTAAAAATATATGAGTTGACTTATATGTCTTTGAATTATAAAGTCTTCAGCAGGCGAAGTATTTACCTTTTCAAATTCAACAAAGGAGTTCCAATGAACGAAAATGATGTTGTTTTGCGTCCGAATACAAAATGCAAAAGGAAGTGGTTAATCGTAATTGGGCATATCTTGAGCATTGCCTACGTGTTTGTAAGATGGTTGCGAAAGAGTATGCCGCAAATATTTCAAAAATCTCTGAAAAAAGGGCGTAACAGGGCTGGTGATCTTGATCTTGGCGGTTGGCTCCCTTTCGAGTAGCAGAGAGTTTAGATCAAGTGGTTTTTCACAAGGGTAGTGCATTGTATACAGATACACGGTTTGGTATAATTATACACAGAGTAGTATTTCCCCCTCAGAAATTTTCTGAAAAAGACGAACTGTTGTTCGATATTTCTTGTGGTGGATTTCATTACAATGTTCTTTAGAGATGAATCTTCATCTCTTAGGTATACTAATATACCGTCGCTTCCATGTGGCGGTATATTTTATGCCAAATTTTTTGAATTATAGCGTAAAACAAAATCAAGCAGACTCGCGTATCGCAATGTGCTATATTCATGTGTATGAAAAAACCAGAAATACTTTCTCCTATACAAGATTTTACGTCCCTTACTGCTGCAATTGATGCAGGAGCGGATGCCGTTTTTTTTGGTGTGATAGGTTTTAATATGCGTGTCACTGCTAAAAATTTTACCGTTCTTGATATACCACTCATTACAGAAAAAGCACATGCGGCAGGAGTAAAGGTGTACCTGGCACTCAACACAATAGTGTACCAAGAAGAGCTGGAAGAGGTCCGTGGGGTCCTAGAGGCGTCTCTGAAGGCTGGTGTTGATGCTGTAATATGTTGGGATCTTTCTGTGGTCCAAATTGCTAAGAGTATTGGACTTCCTATACACCTAAGTACACAGGCAAGTGTCGCAAATGCTGAAGCTGCCCTTTTTTATAAAGAGCTTGGTATTTCACGTATTGTGCTTGCACGTGAGTGCGATCTTGAACAGATTAAGAAGATAAAGGAAAAAGCTGATATTGAAATAGAAGTGTTTATACACGGGGCAATGTGTGTTTCCATTTCTGGACGATGCTTCATGTCTCAGTTCACTACGTGTCATTCAGCGAATCGTGGAGAGTGTCGTCAACCCTGTAGGAGGAACTATATGATACGAGACGTTGAAGGTCAGTATGAATTTGAGGTTGGCCCGAACTATGTGTTGAGTCCAAAAGATATCTGTACTTTGCCGTTTATAGAAGAGCTCGTTTTTGCAGGGATTGATTGTTTTAAAATTGAAGGAAGAAATAAAAGTGCTGAGTATGTTGCTCAGGTTACTTCTGTCTATCGCGAAGTAGTTGATTTTGTATGGGACAATAAAGACAGGACTGAAACCGCGAAGTATAAAAAAGAGCTTGCTGAGCTAAAAGAGAAACACATGAAAAACTTAGAACGCGTCTTTACTCGGGGTTTTTCAAGTGGATTTTTTATGGGGAAACCTCTCAACGAATGGACAAATAAATATGGTAACGCAGGTACTGAACGGAAGGTTTTTATTGGTAAGATTGTCAACGTTTACAAAAAGATAGGAGTTGCTGAGGTACATATACAGAGTAACGAGCAGTTGAAGGTGGGCGATGAGATTTATGTGCAGGGTGAAAAAACAGGAATCGTGCGTGTCTCCATTACTTCAATGGAGATAGAACATAAAAAAGTGACCAGTGCCTCTCAAGGAGAACTGGTAGCAATACAAGTGGAAGGAGAAGTGCGAAAAACAGATGAGGTGTATCGAATTGATCCGATTGAGTGTGCTAACCCGAAAAACTTACAGTAAATTGATGAAGCGCCCTGATGTGAGTCAGGGCGCAAAGGTAGAGGTTATTTGTACATGCGGTATGTTCTGAGGGCGTGTTGCACCCCCAACTCATTTTTCTTGAGGGTTATGTGGAGCAGTTTTTTTGCCCCAATTTTTTCCAGAATTTTTATCCCCGGGAGGTTTTCTTCTGCAACCACGGCCACCATAAATTCATAGTTGAGGTAGCGAGTCGTATAGGTTTTCAATGCCTTGAATACTTCAGTGCCGTACCCTTGGCCTTGCCACCCTGGCAATAACCAGAATACTGGTTTGGGTCTGTTGTTCGAGTGTTGTAAATTTGCACACCCGACAAAATTACCTGTTGCATTGTCACGAATTTGGAAATTGGATTGACGTCCTGCAAGCATCTCTTTAATTGCAAATTCTATACGCCTAACCGTATCAGCATACTTCTTGCACGGTTGTGCGTATAAAAATTTTGCGACTTCATGAGTGTATCCCGTGTGAATATCAGGGATGAACTCCCGAGATATTGGTTGCAAGGTTATTCGTGGCGTTTCGATTACCTTGTTGTAAAGCCCAGATAGTAGATCTGTCTTCTTTCCTTCTGTTGTTTCTAATTGCATGACACCCCCCTCTTCTGAATGTTTGTACTTACTATATTCCTCTACTTTGAAGAATTGCACAAAGTATGAAGGTTGTCAACAAAAAAGGTTTTTTTAGTCATGCAGCTAGATGTATACATTTGTTTCAACTTGTGATATTACTACATGTAGAGAGGTGATGAAAACTAAAAAATTCATTGTATTTTCATAAAATAATAGAAAGGGAGAATAGAAATGAGATTCTGTGCTATTTGTGTAATGGTGTTGTGGGTTTGTGTATACCCTTTACCGACCAGCTCAACTACCAGCAATTCTACTACTGAAAAGGTTACATACGTCCCCCAGTTGGAGTTGCGTTTTGCTCCAGATTTCACACAGAAGGATGTAGTTTCATACCGCAAGATACTTGCGAAAATTCAAGGAGAATCCAACACATGTGATTTTAAGAGGATGCATCGTAGTCCACAAACATTTGTTGGTCAAGCTGGGGTTGAAAAGATGACAGAAGCAATGCTTGCGTTGGTTTTTCAACTTCATAAGCAGTTGTTATACGACAAATCCTTTGTCGAACATATTGCAAGCATGGTTGAGTATGATTATGCGGACGTGAAGAACCGATATGTCGCACCTACGGAATGGGGAGGGATAGGTATTACAACAGATAGAGGTATTGAGCTGTTGCCAATACCATACGGAGGGAGATTACAACTTAGGATTAAAAATAATCCTCTGGTTCAAACAGCACAACAATTTTCGTTATCATCCAGACAGCAACTGCTTAACGGTAGTTACATGTTGCCAGATTGGTCGAAGTACATTTCTCGCGCGTTTGAATTTCATATTCATACTGACCCTTATGATACACAAGGGGAGGAATGTATCCCGAGTTATGCAAAGGTAGACGGTGTCCATGGAAAAGATCTTGGTATGGCCATCAACAGCGCTATAGCGGGAGTACCGCATAATACTGTGATTTTTGGTAAACAGCCTTATCGTGAATTCAGCACTGTCTTCGTTGGGAGCACTGTAGATCAAGCAGGAAATTGGTTCGTTGTGGTGATTTCCCTTGAGAACAGCAAGTACTAGCGTTCTTTAATCTCACAGCCGTCTTTGATGACGGCTGTGACTCTTTTTATTAAAGAACAAAGAAACGTGTTGTTTATGTAGTTTATTTATTCCTTACCCCATGGACGCAAGAACAAACGTGCAAATCGAAGTTCATCAAAAGAGTATTTATTTTTTAGTGTTGTACGCACAGGTGTTAGATTCCATGTTTTCTCCTTAGCAAACGCTCGTGCAATCGATGCAAATTTTGCATCAGAGAGTCTTGAACAGTCTCGTACATGTTCTAAATGACTTTTGGTGATACTTCCCTTCTCTAGCATTTTTTCAATATGTGAGAGTATAGTTTCAGGAGTAAATTCTCGTTTTTTTGCAATCGTATCAAGTGATGCTCCCTCAATTAACAAACGCTTGGTTTTCTCGTAGGTAGATATGTTTTCTTTTACCGTGAGCTTTTTTGTCGGCTTTGTGGGGTCCGGATCATGTCCGCCTACACGAAAAATAAATTCTTTTGAGACCTCTCTAATCCTCTCCACAGGAGTTTTCTGAAGTCTCAACTGTGTACGTGTGGAGTGGGCAAGAAAACGCTCGTTTGCCTCTGCAACAGCTGGATGACGTGCGTACGCCCAATCGTTGATACCTTCAAGGTAAAGTCCCGTAAATGTCTTTACCCTTGAGAGCGCTACATACCCTTGTCCTCCGACAAAGGTTTTTGTTAGGTCAATGTATGCGGCATCCAGTGTCAGACCTTGACTCTTGTGGACTGTTACAGCCCACGCGAGTCTCAGAGGTATTTGTGTAACTTCGGCGAGAACTTTCTCGCCATCCTCAATCTGCCAACTCGCTGGCTCGGTTTCTATGGTTTCTCCACTGTGTGTTTTGACGAGTGGGTTTTGAGTGAATCCTGTGACGGTTCCAAGTGTGCCGTTGACGTACAAGCCTTGGGGATGATTTTTGACGAACATAACTACTGCACCTACCTTGAGCGTAAGCTTCTCCGGGACCAGCAATCCTTTTTTTAGTATCTCCACACGCTTCTTACTACCCTTTCCCTTCATTAAAAATATACGCGAGGGTGTCGAGAGTGCTTCAAGACGTTTTGTATTGAGTTCATCAACATTTACGTTGTGAGTATATAAATGTGGAATATCTTGAGGAACGGTGTGCCCGATCCTTTTTTCGACAAGTGCTCGTAGAGGTCTTGTGACGTTTCCCTCACGTATCGCATTGAGGAGAGCCAAAAGATCGGTGTCATTTTGTCGATACTGGTCCGTAAGGTAACATGTGTGCAAGGAGAGCTCGTTCCACGTTTTACTCTGAAATGCATACTGAACCTCCTCTCTACCCCTTGTCACTGGAGGAAGCTGAAAAAAATCACCACACAAAATTACCTGCATGCCTCCAAAGGGTTCGTATGTCTGCAGGCCTGCCTGAATGGACTGGTTGACCATGGTAAGCGTATTAGCACTTAACATGGACACTTCATCGATAATGAGCACATGTGTGCGCTGAAAACGTTTTACCAATTTTTCGTTTTGTTCTATTCTGTCTAAGTCGTAGGGAGAGAGTTCATCTTTAATACCAATTCCTGACCAGGCATGAATTGTTTGTCCTCCAATATGTGTAGCAGCTATACCAGTAGAGGCAGTGACTGCTGGCTCAATTCCCCGTTCTCGAAGCCATTGAATGTATCGGTTGAGAATGTATGTCTTACCACTCCCTGCAGCACCCGTAAGAAACACGTTCTTTCCCATCATGAGAACCTTGAATGCTTCATCTTGCGTCATGCCCTATAGCTTACCGCGAAGAGCAGTCTTGTGAAAGTTAAAAGTTAAAAGTGCAAAGTTCAAAGTACTTTCGCCTTCCGCGAACACCAAAGCCCGTGCAAGCGGGGTTGGGAACATTCAACTTTTAACATTTAACTTTCAACTCGCCCTAGCTTCTCTTCGACCTCGCACGTCCTATTTCCGTAAGATGTTGTTTTCTGAGGCGTACTGACTTTGGAGTAATTTCGAGATACTCATCCCCTGCCATTAGTTCAAGTCCGTTTTCTATAGTCAAAAGTTTTGGATGTATGAGTTTAATTGCTTCGTCGGTACCACTACTTCGTACGTTGGTGAGGTTCTTACCCTTTGTTGGGTTCACTACCATTTCCTCACCACGAGAAGTGTTACCGATAACCTGTCCCTCGTAGACCTCTACGTTTTCTTTGATGTAGAGCGTTCCGCGTGTTTGAAGATTATCGAGAGAGTATGCAAGCACTTTGCCCGTGACTTGAGAAATCATTGACCCCTCTTGTCGTTTTCGTATTTCTCCAGCGTAAGGTCGGAAACCGATAACTCGTGTAGAAATAATACCTTCTCCTTTTGTGTCTATTACAAACTGACTTCGGTATCCAAAGAGACCTCGAGTAGGGCCGTCAAAAATAAGGCGTACGTGTCCATCTTTTTGTTCCATCGAGAGCATGCGTGTTCCTCGTGCTCCGAGTTTTTCTATAACAGATCCTTGATATATCTCAGGTGTATCAATAGTTACCTCTTCGTATGGTTCTAGTTTCTTTCCATCTTCTTCTTTGAAGATTACCTGAGGTTGACTTACCTGCATTTCATATCCCTCACGTCTCATGTATTCAAGGAGAATAGCTATATGCAGTTCTCCGCGTCCACGAACGATAAATCGATCGGCACTTGTTGATTCAAAATCAATCTTAAGTCCTACGTTCACCTCAAGTTCTTTCTCAAGTCGTGAGCGAAGTTGTCGACTAGTGACAAACTTCCCCTCTCTTCCAGCAAATGGCGAATCGTTGATAAGAAAAGTTAGCTCAATAGTTGGTTCATCAACAGCAATCATAGGTAATGGCTCAGTATCGGGCGACGTCGAAAGAGTTTCTCCAATAAAAATGTCTGGTAGCCCTGCAACAATAGCGATATCTCCAGCACAAACTTTTTTTGTTTCTACACGAGTAAGTCCCTCAAACGAAAAAAGTTTTGTAATTTTTCCCTTTGTTGTCTTTCCCTCTTGAATCGCGAATATGGTGTCACCCTCAGAAATAGTTCCATCGTACACACGCACAATTCCGAGTCTGCCGAGGTAGTTGTCATATGCGAGATTAAACGGTT
This sequence comes from Parcubacteria group bacterium GW2011_GWD2_42_14, assembly GCA_000998045.1. Lineage (GTDB taxonomy): Bacteria > Patescibacteriota > Minisyncoccia > Phycocordibacterales > UBA12088 > UBA12088. Next base: position 29,895 of record LCCS01000009.1, on the reverse strand, counting down.
GTGCTCGAAGTATAGCGGCATCATCACCCTTTGGTGCAGGAACGTGTTCAAGAATAAGGTCGAGAAGTGGTGTGAGGTCGGTTGATGTATCTTCAAGATTTTTCTTCGCAATGCCTTCCCTTCCAATGGCGAGAATAGTTGGGAAATCGAGTTGCTCGTTCGTAGCACCCAGTTCAGAGAAAAGATCAAATACCTGGTCATGTGTCCGATCAATATTTGCTGCAGGTTTGTCTATTTTATTGATGACCACAATAGGTCGATGTCCCAGTTCAAGAGACTTTTTGAGTACAAAGCGCGTTTGAGGCATTGGGCCCTCCTGTGCGTCGACAATAAGAAGTACCGAGTCAATAGAGCGAAGTACTCGTTCTACTTCAGAACCGAAGTCAGCGTGGCCGGGTGTGTCAACAATGTTTATTTTTGTATCTTTGTAGATGCACGCGGCGTTTTTAGAGTAGATAGTAATACCCCGCTCCTTTTCAAGCGTGTTGCTGTCCATTGAAACACCCTCACCGACTGCATTTGTTTGTCGTAGAAGTGCATCGGTAAGTGTTGTTTTTCCGTGGTCAACGTGTGCAATAATAGCCACGTTTCTGATATTTTTTGCTGTTTGATCCATAGTGAATAGGTACTCTCTGAGCACGAAAAATGATTATGCCACATCCTGTAAAAAAAAGCTAGTACACGCTCTGTAAAAGGATGAGTGTATCAGTGTTTGTATGGCTCTGGTGTCAGAATATTCACATGCTAGTATGTAATTTACATGAAGAAAAATAGTAGAAATTGGACAGCGTTCATAATACTTATTGTGATACCTGTGTACGTCCTCGGTGTTTTTGTCTCTGATGTGTTTGCGCCAGAAATTGACGTTTCTAAAGATAGCGTTGAAATTACTACCGTCACCTTTGTTGGGGATATGATGTTTGATCGGTATATACGAGAGCGCGCTCTAAGCCGTGGTTACCCAAGTATTTTTACAGAAGTTCTTCCGCTATTTGCCAAAAGTGATGTCCTTGTCGGAAACCTTGAAGGACCAATAACAACCTTCGCTCCGGTGTCAAACTGGCGTGATGGGGGCCCAGACCATTACCGTTTTACCTTTGCAACGACTGTCGTCGAAACTATTGCACAGGTAGGGTTTGATGCTGTATTCCTTGGAAACAACCATATTCTTAATTTTGGTGAAGAAGGTGTTTCCCAAACAAAGACATGGCTCTCACAACATAATCTAGGATATTTTGGAGCGCCTGATGAAGTATATGTACCATGGACATATGCTTCCACTTCCCCAACAGTTGTTCTCTATGCATTTGACACTTGGTATTCTCGGGATGTTGCGCGATTAACGGAACGTATTAGAGGAGAACCAGAAGATGTTTTTGTCGTTGTGTATGCACACTGGGGTAACGAATATGAAGTAGCTCCCACCAGTGGTCAGCGACAGCTTGCGCACCAATTTATTGACGCGGGGGCTGATTTCGTCGTTGGGTCTCATCCTCATGTGATTCAAACCAAGGAAAAGTTTCAAGAAAAATGGATATATTATTCTCTTGGAAACTTTGTGTTTGATCAATACTTTAATCCTAAAGTCCAGTGTGGTCTCGTTGTAAACCTTTCTATACAAGAAGATTTGGCGTATACCGTAGAGGAAAATTTTGTCGAGTTAGCAAGAGACGGAACAACAAAATTGAGTGAATGTGACGTCTCTGTTTCACTTGATAAATAAGCGCATATTTAGGCAATCACTTGCACTGTGGTAGAGTGTGTGATATTTGTAGCCAATACAATATATATATGCAAACACTTGTAATTGTTGAGTCCCCTGCAAAAGCTAAGACTATAGAGAAATATCTCGGTAAGGGATATGTAGTTAAAGCATCTGTTGGCCACATACGTGATTTACCTAAGTCGAACAAAAACGCCATCGATATACAGGCGGGTTTTGTGCCGAACTATGAAATTGTTCAAAAGAAACAGGAAATTATCAAAGAATTATCCTCTTTTGCAAAAAAGTCTGACAAAGTTCTTCTTGCTACTGACCGCGACCGTGAAGGTGAAGCTATCGCTTGGCACCTCGTAGAGGCCTTGAAGTTGCCCAAAGAAAAAACAAAACGCATCGCTTTTAACGAGATTACCAAAGATGCTGTACAAGAAGCCATAAAGCATCCCCGAGAAATTGATCAAAACCTACGTAAAGCACAAGAAGCGCGACGAGTACTCGATCGTTTGGTTGGGTATGATCTCTCGGGACTTATTTGGAAGAAAGTACGGTACGGCCTTTCAGCTGGGCGCGTGCAGTCGCCTGCTCTACGCATACTTATGGAACGCGAGCGGGAAATTCGAGCGTTCATACCTGAGGCGTATTGGGTGCTTACTGCAAATGTAGTGTCTCACGACTACACTTTTTCTCTCACCTGCACCGAAGAACCAAAAGAAGAGGCAGAGGCGAATCGAATTGTCGCTGTGGCAAAAGAGGGGTCATGGTTTGTAAAAGACATAAAAGAAACTGAACAAAAACGTGCTCCTCGACCACCATTTACTACCTCTACATTGCAACAAACCGCTTCAACCCGACTCGGCTTTTCTCCATCAAAAACCATGGCGGTAGCGCAGAAGCTCTATGAAGCAGGACACATTACCTACATGCGTACGGACAGTTTGACGCTCTCTGAAGCTGCGCTTGGAATGCTGTCTTCTGTTATTGAAAAGAATTTTGGAAAATCATTTATAGAAATCACAAAGTACAAGACAAAATCAAAGAATGCCCAGGAAGCTCACGAAGCGATTCGTCCCACAAACCCCGTTAAGATTCGTGCTGGCAGTACCGATGAACAGAAGCGTTTGTACAATTTGATTTGGATGAGGACGGTAGCTTCGCAAATGAAGAGTGCCCAACTCGCAAAGACAAAAATTCTTGCAAACATTGCAGGTGAAACTATTCCCGATTTTGCTGTGCGAGGTTCACGTGTGGTGTATGATGGATGGCTTAAAGCTGATCCTGCGGCGCGCGGTGAGGATGTTGAGCTACCACAGGTACATAAGGGTGACTCGCTTACATTGACTTCGATTGAGAGTGAAGGAAAGTACACTACACCACCCAACAGATATACTGAGGCGGGTTTGGTGAAGGAGCTTGAGAAGAGTGGCATCGGACGTCCTTCAACGTATGCGAGTATCATGAAAAACCTTGCCGACCGCGGGTACGTAGAAAAACAAGGTAAGACACTCATTCCGACAGATACTGGTGATGTGGTAAGTAGTTTTCTGGAGAAATATTTTAAGGATTACATTAGTAATTCCTTTACTGCAGATATGGAGAATGAACTTGATGAAATTGCGAATGGCACGAGGGAGTATGTGGCAACACTAAAAAATTTCTACACGACATTTAGTGAGGAAGTAAAAAGCAAAGAAAATATTGAAAAACTTACCAATCTTGGACCAGTACCAAAAGAGTTTACCTGTCCAAAGTGTCAGGCACCTATGGAGTACAAGTTAGGCCGTGGTGGCAAGTTTATGAGTTGTACCAAATACCCTGAATGCGATGGTGCCCGCACCAACTCTGGAGATATTGTAGAGCCGGACAAACCATTAGGTATATACCCCGAAACAGGTGAAGAAATTTTTGTCCTAAACGGAAGATTTGGTCCATATGTGCAAGTTGGTGACCCGAAAAAAGCAAAAGAAAAGGGTAAAAAAGAAAAACCACGACGTGCAAGTTTACCAAAGGATAAGGATCCAAGTGAAGTTACGCTAGAAGAGGCATTAACGTACCTGACGCTTCCCCGCGTGTTGGGGGTACATCCGGTCACAAATGAGCCAATTACAGCGTCTGTGGGCCGTTTTGGGCCGTACATCGTACATCAGAAGGACTTCCGTTCACTCAAAAAAGACGATGTGTATACCATTACCTTGGAACGGGCACTTGAGATTCTTGCGGAAGAAAAAAAGACACGCAAGGGTCGTTTTGCAAAAAAGTAATTTTTTGCATTTGTAAAGACTATACTCCTTTTGTCCCTAAAACAAATTATGGTACGCTGGTGCGTAGAATTAAGAAATTTCACGAGAACCACACACACAAACTTCAGACGCGGAGGAAGAAATGAATCAGAGAATTGAAACTGAAAAAAAACAAAACGAAAAGTTCGAAACACTTTTAATTTCTCAGATTATTCCTAATCCGGAGCAACCTCGAAAACATTTTGATGAAGAAGGGATTGTACTTCTTGGAAATGGTATTGTTACTCAACGGGCAAAAAGAACCAATTGTTGTACGGCCGATAGGAGAGGATACGTATCAGTTGGTAAGTGGTGAAAGACGGTTACGAGCAAGTCAGAAAAAAGGTCTACTGACCATCAAAGCTATAGTGAAAGAAATACGAGACGAGGATCTGCATTTCGAATCGCTCAGCTACAACGCCGGAAGACACAAACTTACACCACGAGAGACATTCTTCGCTATAGTAAAAGAAGTGGACGCTGGAAGGAGTATCAAAGATATCGCTGGAGTCTTTTGTAAGAGTGAAGGATGGGTACGCACCTACTTGAGTCTCAGAAATCTTGCTCCGGAGCTTCAAGCTATCCTTGAACATGATACCAAAAAAGATTGCCTGCTTATTAAAGATGCGCTAGAACTTGCAAAAATTACTAACCTTGAATATCAGGTGAAAAGGTATCAAAGCACCAAAGACCTTACTCCGTCAGTTCGGAAGAAGTTGATCCAAAATGATGTAAAAAGGTTACGACGTGAACCTAAACAAAACAAAACTGGGGAAAATAGAAGGTGGCAAGTGGAGGATATTATTTCTTCTACCGAAAACTTTTACTATTTTCTTATGGAATTGTCTGCTATGGATAAGGACAAACTCATCAGCATTCTTGAGTCAATCCCTTCTCTTAAAAGGGAGGAGTTGGAAGAAAGGATAGACGAATGTGTTACATGGCTGGGAAGTCTCAGCAAAAACCTGAACAACTTAAATGCGTGATGTTGTGAAATTACTGAACAAAAAAAGGGGGACGTTGTCGTCTCCCTTTTCTGATTACTATAGTATTACTCCACCGATATAATGGTGTATTTTTGTTTTCCGCTTGGTGTTTCAAAAGTGAATTCACTGCCCTTTTTCTTTCCCATAAGTGCTTCTCCGAGTGGTGATAGGTATGAAAGTTTTCTTTCAAGCATGTTTGTCTCTTCCGAACCCACGATAATGTAATCGTGTGGTTCGGTGCTTCCCTGTTTGGTAATAACTACCTTTGAGCCAAGGGTGACCTCATCACTCTTTTTTTTCTTTAAAATTTTTGCTGAAGCGAGAATACTTTCGAGGTGGTTTATTCTCTCTTCAGTCGCCGCTTGAAGATCCCGAGCTTCTGCGTACTCTGCGTTTTCAGAAAGATCACCAAGTGAGCGTGCGTACTCAAGGCTCTCAGCAATTTTCTTTCGACGAGTTGTACTTAAGAACTGGAGCTCTTCTTTGAACTCATCAAATTTCTCTTGGGTAAGGTATTGTGTGTCATCGTTCATATTTCAATGGTGTTTTTGTCACGCGAGTATACCATGATGTGTGAAGTCCAACAAATACAACCCTTTTACAGATGCCTCTAAAAAACGGCTCAAAAAAGATTAATTTTCAAGGTATTCAGGCGCATTAACATGAAGCCAATCTAAAAAGTTACGCATAACATACACACCACCAAGAACGTTTTTTCTTGGCCCATACTCCATGAGTACCGTAAAGGCGTACTTTGGATTTTCGTATGGAAAGAACCCTGTTACCCAAGAGTGTACATGGTCTTTACTTGTTCCCACTTCCGCCGTACCCGTTTTTCCTGCAATAGTTGTGTAGGAAACGTCCAAACCTTTTGCGGTACCCTCAAGTACACCGTCTCGCATACCTGCTCGTACTATACGGAAGTATTCCTCAGGGATATCAATTTTTTTTGAGGTATATGGCGTATACTGAGTTTCGATTCGTGGGGTAAGTAAATTTCCACCGTTAGCTACAGCAGCTATAGCTCGTACCGCTTGAATAGGGGTGACTTGAAATCCATACTGACCGATTGAGGTGTTGTAGGTATCTCCTATTCGCCACGTAGGGTCTGTGGGGAATGTTTCCTCTTTCCACTTGGGTGACGGTATGGTGCCTGATCGCTCCCCCTCAAGTACTATTCCAGTCGGACTGCCGAAACCGAACATTCGCATATACTTTTCAATTCTTGAAATTCCCAATCCTTCTTGTTTACCAAAACCTCCTCCAATGTAGTAGAAGTAAACGTTGGAAGAAACCGCGAGTGCTCTTCGGAGGTCTACGACCCCGTGCGCCTTCCAGTCAGTAAAGACAGCGTATTGTCCGGGTGTGTATGGATTTGCTAGACGCAGTGAACCTGTAGAAACAAAGCTTGTCTCAGGCTTGACGATACCTTCGTTGAGTGCAGCAGAAGCCATGTACGGTTTAACAATAGACCCTGGGGTGTATTGTCCAGCGAGTGTACGGTTCAGGTATGGTGTTCGTGGGTCGCTGTTGTACGAAGCTATTTTTTCAGTATCGCCCGAGATAAGTGCACTTGAGCTGTACTCGGGGTAACTTGTCATTGCCAGTATTTCACCTGTCTCGATATCCATAATGACCCCCGCACCACCTCGAAATGGTACCTGCTCAGCAAGCTCCCCAATAAATCTATTGAGCGCTTCTTGAAGCCGTAAATCAATCGTCAGGTGAAGCGCTTCACCTGAAACAGGTTTTTCAAGAAGGCCTTCACTTACCACGTCCATACGCGCATCGGTTTCAACTATTTTCGTTCCGCTTTTCCCTCTAAGGATTTCATCAAAAACAAGTTCTGCACCACTCACCCCCTCTATACCTTCTCTAAAAAGTACTCCACTTGAGTCTCGTGCAGGCATACGAACATACCCAAGGATATGCCCAAGACCTGTTGTTGTTGCGTACGAACGCTCATCGTACTCTTCAAACTTTCCATCGATAAGGTGCGGAATGTTCCATGCAAGCTCAATACCGTTTCTGTCGTAAATAATTCCACGTTCAGCAAAGAGCACAGAGTGTCCCAGTCGGTTATCTTCAGAAAGACTTTTATACTGTTCGCTCCCGAGTACCATAAGCTGTCCTGTCCGAGCGAAAAGTACAATACCGGTAAGTAAAATCAACAAAATGAGTGGCTGAAGTGATTTGGGCCCAATAGGCTTGTTAAGTTTCCCTTCAAGGGTATTTGGTCCAAAAGAAGGCAGATTGCTCGCATCAAGAAGAATTTCTTCTGGAGAAATAAGTGTATCCTTATGTTGCTTTTTTCTTCTTGTAAACATCATAGTGAACTGATGCTACGAAATCTCTGGAGAAATAGTAAAGAAAAACTTACCAAAAAAAGAAGTATTGTGGTAAACAAAAAATCCCCGATATCCAAAAAACTTTCCCCACCCGCAAACAGTATATCGAGTACGAGCCCGCCGAGCACAACTTCGTAGTACTTAAAAAAAAGCAGGAGTATTGTTGCTAACCCGAAGGAGAGCCACCAAGGCCCTGTAATAGCGAGAAGTATCACGAAACAAAACAAAAATATCCTCACAACGAGCCAAGGGATATGTGGAGCATGTTGTTTGAAAAGTGTACTCATGGTGTATCAGTACCCTGTGTTTCTGCATTCTCCTCAACAACCTCTTCTGCCTGAGGATTCTCAACACTCCAGATGCTCGTTGTGTCAACCAAGACATGCCGAAGTCCATAGCTGTTCGAAGGACTGCGCACGTAGAGAGTTTTATAGGCATCCTCAGGTGCAACTTCTATCGAAGCAATAAGGCCAAGAGTATATGTTGTAAAGCTAGGTAGTGTCACACTATCTCCTTCATGTACTTCTACATCACGTGGAACAGTTATGAGCATAGTACCTCCGCCGAAGCCTGTAATTGTGGTATGCACACTTGTAGACGTTGCTCCAAGAAGTACATCAAACGTCTGCCCTGCTGCAGAAAATTGTGTGACAATAGCTGTATGTTCAAGTGTCTTCGTTACGGTACCAAGTGCAATATTCTCAGGCGTAAGTACAAGCATGGCATCACGCACACCTTCGTTTGACCCAATATCAATAAAAAAAGTGTCGTACGGAGAAAAAGCACCACCATGAATCACTGCAGCAGGAAGGAGTTCTGGATGAGCATCAACTCTGTGGAGGAGTTCACGCAAGTGTTCATTCTCAAGGGTGAGTGCTCTGGTTGTATATGTTTCTCGTGTCTTTTGTAATAATTCTTGTTTGAGTGCCGCATTTTGTTCAGCTAGATGTTTTTTGCTTGCAAACAGTGAAGTGGTGTTTGTCATTGCATCAAATACCGCATCACGAGCAGACCATAAAGGAGTTGCTAGTTCATGGGCACCGTTTGTTACAAATGAAGGCACCTCAGCTTTTGTGAGGATAAACACTACTGCAATAAGAATCGGTACGACAGGTACAAGAAATGCATGTATTTTTCTAACTGTTTTCAAGTGTTGGTAACGCATCTTCGTCTATCAGTATATCACTGAAATCTTCTAGTTTCTCAACTATGGCGCCAGTGCCACGAACTACTGAAGTGAGAGGGTCATTTGCTACGTTAACCTGTAAATCAAGCATGGAGGTAAGTAATTCTGGAATTCCGTGAATGAGTGCACCCCCACCGGTGAGGTTAATTCCTTGTTGCATGATGTCAGCTACGACCGTTGGCGGGCTTTCTTCAAGCACATTTCGTATACCCTCAATAATTGAATCAATACTCGTGGCGATTGCTTCTCGAATGTCTTCATCAGTGATGCTGACTTCTTTCGGTAGCCCAGTTACAAGGTCACGTCCGCGGACCGGTGCCTCAAATGGTTTTGCCTGCTCAAGGAGTGAACAAATTGCAAATTTCAAATCTTCAGCAGTTCCTTCACCAATGACAATTTTAAATTCGTCACGAAGGTGAGCGATAATATCTGCATTAAGACGGTCGCCTGCCACGTGGAGGTTTCTTGAACGAACAATACCATTGAGTGACAGTACTGCTATGTCAGTAGTCCCTCCTCCGATGTCTACTATCATAGTTGCACGTGGTTCATGTATAGGGAGTCGCATTCCTATTGCTGCTGCTACCGCCTCTTCAACGATGTACACTTCACGAGCTCCTGCATTTCGTGCCGCATCTCGGACAGCACGAGATTCAACATTGGTAATACCGGAAGGAACTCCTATGACGACACGTGGACCGACAAGCGAACGCGTACCACTTTGAGCCTTGGTAAGGAAGTAGCCAAGCATTTCTTCAGTCACTTCAAAATCAGAAATAACACCATTCACTAAAGGACGTATAGCCTTGATATGCTGGGGTGTTCTACCCAACATTTCTTTTGCTTTTTTACCTACAGCAACTACCTGCCCAGTTTTTTGATTGAGTGCTACCACGGACGGTTCGTTGATAATTATGCCTTTTCCCCGTAGGTACACTAAACAGCTAGCAGTACCTAAATCAATACCGATATCGTTTGAGAATGAAGAGAATAGATGCGAAAAAAGTGACATACGTGTACTACTCAGAAAGTTCTTCAATAAGCTCGTTTTCTGTTTGCATTTTCTTTTCACCTGTGGCGCGCACCACAACCTCAAGTTGCCCTTCCGTAAGTGTGTTTTGACTAACGACGATACGGACAGGAATGCCCAGAAGGTCACTATCTGCAAACTTTTCTCCCGCTCGGACATCTCTGTCGTCGTAGAGGGTTTCTATGCCTTGTTCGGTAAGTGTTTCGTATAGAGCGTCTGCATGAGCAACAACTTCTTCCACCTCGCCGATTCGTACGATATGTGCCTTGAAAGGCGCAATGCTTTTTGGCCAGACCAAACCTTTCTCATCTGAATGTAGTTCAGCGACAGTACCCATGAGTCTGTTTGGACCTATACCGTAGCAACCCATAATTGGGAACTGATCCTTACCATCTTCATCTTTAAAAGTGAGTCCTATTGATTCAGAAAAACGTGTTCCCAATTTAAAAATATTTCCAACTTCTATAGCTTTTTCTTCTACGAGCGAATCACGGGTGATACCTAAATCTTTTAGCACTTCATCGGTGTACACTTCTTTGTTAATTGCGATACCTTTTTCCTTACTTACGTAGATGATATCTTCACCAGCATCAGAAAGTGTTTGAAATTCATGGCTGTATTTCGAGAATGCGCCACCGCTTGCGAAAGTTTTGTATGTAACGTCTCCCAAGTTGAGTCGTGTAAAGACACGCATATATGCAAGTGCAGCTTCATCATAAAATGCATCAAGTCCTTCTTGGTCACGACTGAATGAGTAAAGGTCCTTCATTAAAAACTCTCGTGTTCGCATGATACCGCTTTTTGCTCGTACCTCGTTTCTAAATTTTGTTTGAATTTGATAGACATACTGAGGCAAATCTCGGTATGAGCTTATGTGGTCTCGCATGAGATTGGTAACAGGCTCCTCGTGGGTCCAACCTAGGCCGAGTTCTGTACCATTCTGTAGTTCTGTTTTGAACCACACATCGACGTCAGCACTGCTCCATCTTCCAGATGCAGACCATGGACCTTGATCCTGTAAGGTAGAGAGACGAATCTCCTGTCCACCGATACTATTCATTTCTTCTCGAATAATAGTAGTAATCTTATCTAGAACACGTAGACCGAGTGGAAGGTAACTATAGACACCAGCCATCTCTTTGTGGAGGTATCCCGCTCGAATTAAATACTGAGCATTTTTTGAGATTTCATCAGAGGGTGCTTGTTTGCGTGTTTTTGTGAATAGCTGTGTTTGTCTCATCCCTAAAGTTGTGGCGGTAGTGTGTGTTGTGTTCATGGTGAGTTGTGTACGTAAAAACAAGTCTTGATAAAGATGAGTGATACTATGGAGCAATCGTACTGTATTATTGCGCAATGGTCAAAACTAAAAGAGTTTTACGACATCGTTAAAGGTTACAATTGCCATAAGGGTAAGTAATGCAATAAAACCAACCTGATTAAGCCGTGTGGCAATCATGGGGTTAATCGGTTTTCGAGTTATTGCCTCTATACCTACTAAAACAAGCCTACCCCCGTCGAGTGCAGGAAATGGGAGGAGGTTAATGACAGCAAGGTTGAGAGAAATAAAGGCGCTGAAGCTGATGAGCCATACAATACCCATAGCAGCCGCATCTCCAACGAGTCCTACGATTCCTACAGGTCCGGTTACGTCAGAAAAATTAGAGCTACCAGTGACTATGCCAGTGAAAAATTCATACAAACCTATCGCGATTTCTATAAATGCGGTATACGTTTGCTTCGCGCCTTCAACTATAGCAAGGTGAATGGGTAGACTTTGAATACCCACGAGCGACATAGAAAAGCCTGCTCCGTAGCGCGTAGGGTCATCCTTAAAGATACCCTGGATTGGTTGTAGAGTAAGGGTTCGTGGTTCTTTCTGTCGTATCAATTCAAATGTTACCTCAGCGCCATTACTTGATGAAATAAATTCCGAAACTTCCTGTGAAGTCAACTGGTCGTTCGATGTAAGTGACGCACTATCAGTATGGAGCGCAACAATTTCATCGTTTGGTTGTAATTGGTCTAAAGCTGGTGACTCTGGTAGCACCGATGTGACAACGAGGCGTACATCACGTACATTTCCTGTTGCCTCAAGACTTTCTATCGCCGTCGGCATGCCTATCATGAACGCGATGACATAGAGGACAAATGCAAACAAAATATTCATGGTGACGCCAGCGACGAGCACTGCTGCTTGAATATATTTGGGTTGTTGGACAAAACTCCTACTGTTCTCTTCCGTGTCCGTATAGTTTTCGTCAGTAGGGTTTTCTCCCCAAATACTTACAAATCCGCCAAGAGGTAGCCAGTTGATGGTATATTCAGTTTCGCCAATTTTTTTCCCTATGATTTTAGGAGGAAAACCAATACCGAACTCATCGACACGAATGCCTGATTTTTTTGCAACAAAAAAATGGCCAAATTCATGGACTAAAATGAGCATCACCAGCACTGCTAAAAATATAAGTATTGTCATGAGTAAGGTTTACGCTTAGGCGTTTAATTCAACTTCCTTTTTTTCCGCTAGTTTTTCAAGTGTATCGTTCCCTGCCTTAATGAGTTTCTCCATCTCATCTTTAGATCTGAACTTATCATCCTCAGACATATCACCAGCCTTTTGAATTTTTTGAATATCATCCCACACATTTTCGCGATGTTTTCGTATCGCTATGCGAGCTTCTTCAAGTTTAGTGTTAGTGAGTTTTATAAGTTGAGTTCGTCTATCACTGGTGAGTTCTGGAAATGTTACTCGCACACCTTTTCCGTCTGAACTTACTGATACACCAAGATTTGCGTCACTGATAGCTTGGCGGATTTGATTCACTGCATCTATTTCCCACGGTGTTACACGGAGCGATCGTGCATCTTCGATAGTGACACTTCCCACTTGATTCAGTGGAACTTTGGTACCGTACGAGTCTACCCGCACAGCATCAAGTAATGCTGGTGCAGCTCGACCAGTGCGGATGCTTGCAAGCTCGTTTTTAAAGTGTTCCGTGGTCACTTCTATTTCTTTTGATAGTTTTTTAAAGTCGTACATAATGTAAGTTTTGTTTAGTATTTCAATTGTAACAGATGACGTCTGGTGCGGAAAGCTACTTGCCCGAACACTTAAACTCGTAGCGATAAGTTTAAGTGTTCGGGCTTGACATATTATATAGAGGGTGTTTTTCTTGAGAAAGAGAATACTTGAGAAATCAATAAAAAAGCCAAGGAGGTGAGGTATGGTTTCTTCATTTAGGTTACAGAAAATGTTGTCAAAGAATTTGGTAGTTATGCCAGTCTCAAAAGACCGTGATGTGTTTGTAGGATGTTTATGTCCCACTTGTAATGATGTGTACGTATTAGGTTACTACTACGTGGATGATACTGGGGTTCAAAGTAGGCCTGCATACTACATCAGCGATGAGACCGTAACTTGTATAAATTGCGGTGAAAGCAACCTACCTAGACCGCTTGTATTTCTAACTTCCCAAGAAGCTTCAGATTACGTCACTGAACATGATTCGGAAACCTTTTTCAAGGTTACCGGTAATCAGTGCGAGTTGTTGCGTATGAACGCTCAAATGTATCTGTATTCCCAAAGAGAGCATATAATTCAGTAATGTTCTTAAAAAATAATGACCCCTGAGAAGGTTGTTATTTTAGTATCTATAATATGCTCTGCTCTATGCAGAATACTGTTTTTCTAATCCACAAACTTGAGGAGCTGTAATGGAAACCATTACTCTGATTTTTTCTACGTATCGAAAATTGTTTTGCTTGTGGTGGTGGGTACCGCTTGCTACCATCACATTTCTAGCGCGTTTTGTGTATCTTCTAAAGGAGGATGATGCCACCCTGTCAATTCGGGATGCAATAGAATTTGTGTTTATTGGATTACTCAGTTTGTTCCCTTACGCACGGAATCGTATTTCATTGTTGGATCGTATTGATTTCAACATGCGCTGGAAGGCAGTAGGTGTTTGTGATTTTAGGGTATCTGCACTCACTTCCTTTCTATTCTGCTTGTTTCTGATGCCGATTGCTTTCGTACTCACCTTTCGGACAATATTGAAATATAAATAATTGTTTGCCACCACTTGGTAGTTCTACTACTAAGTGGTGTTGTTTTTTTCTGTATACGTATATTTAGGCCTGTAAATTATATGACTATAGCTAGATGTTCAAGTAACATCTTAAGCGAGCTTGAGGTGTCTCGAAGGTAGGTTCTCACCAAACAAATCTCTGAGAGTGCTTGTTCGTGCTCCTTTACGCCCTTTTTATGTATGGTCACCTCAAGCGCGTCGACGAAAGCTCTTGCCTGTGCCCTATCTTTGTCTTTCAGAATTGGTTGAAGCATGGCTATCCTATCAGCAATGGTAGTTTGGAGAAATTTTTCTGCGAAGGGTATTTCTGTAGGGGTACTCAGAAGTCGGCCACGGTACGATAATCGTGACTGTATGGTGGGCAACAAACCTTTTCGTGTGGGGAGTATTATAACGAAGTGCGTATGGGGAGCGGGTTCTTCAAAAAGCTTTAGAAGTGCGTTCTGAGCTTCAAGTAAAATACTTTCACATACAATAATGAACACCTGTGCGTTTCCAAGCGGTGATTGGTTTGCCCGTGCGGTGAGGTTGCGAGCGTCTTCTATGGTATATCGATCACGCTCAATAGTCTCTATATCAGGATTTCCACGTAGCGGAAGGTGAAGCTCTTCTTCTACGTAGGTATGCGCCCATATAAGCCCCGTGTCGCGCTCTGCTTCAATCAACGATGCATGGTGATTCATAGCAAAACTATACCATATGAAAGACATAAATCTGTGGTATACACAGGCTTTCCACCACTTAGCAAGACTCCACACAACTTACGGGAGTGGTACAATGTAGCCTCAATGGCAGTATCACCAACACATGTACGCGTGCCACCTCAATCTCTTGAGGCTGAGAAAGCACTTCTCGGGGCGATAATGATAAAACCTGAGTGCATGTACGATATTTCGGATGTGGTATCTGCTGACAGCTTCTACGTTGATAAGCATCGCCTTATTTATAAGGCGATGCGAGATTTGTTTAGTAAAAGTGAACCGATTGATGTACTTTCCGTATCAGCGCGTCTTAAAGCAAACAAGGCTATTGAACGCGTCGGGGGTGCGAGCTACTTAACAGAGCTTGTGAATACCGTACCTGCGACGGCAAATGCGCATCACTATGCAGATTTGGTACAAAGAGCTGCAACACTTCGATCTTTGATTGATGCTGCGGAGTATATTGCCGAGCTTGGTTTTGATGAAGGAAACGATCTTGAGGAAGTGCTTGATGCTGCCGAGAAGCGGATGTATGAAATCACCAACGCTCCAGGCCTTCACAAGTTTGTCTCTATGCAAGAGTCACTTGGAGAGGCTTGGGAGAGAATTGACCACCTCCACAACTCGACTGATGAGATGAGGGGTATTCCGACTGGATATAAAGATTTAGATAACCTGCTTGCTGGTCTTCAAAAATCAGATTTGATAATTCTTGCAGCACGACCTTCCATGGGTAAAACAGCTCTCGCACTTGATATCGCCAGACAGACAGCGGTTAATCACAATACCGCTGTAGGTATCTTCTCTTTAGAGATGAGTAGTCAACAGTTGGTAGATCGTATGCTCGCCTCGCAAGCACGGGTAGATGCATGGAAACTTAGAACAGGAAAGTTGACCACTGATGATGAGTTTGCCAAAATACGCGAAGCTATCGACAAACTTTCGTCCGCACCTATTTACATTGATGACAAACCTGCGAACAATATTCTCGGTATGCGCTCCGTAGCAAGACGACTCAAGCGTGAGCATGGGCTCGGACTTATTATTGTGGACTATCTCCAAATGATGGCTCCTACTGGCAAACACAGTGCGGATTCTTTGGTACAGCAGGTTACGGAAATTTCGCGATCGTTAAAATCCCTCGCGCGTGAGCTTGAGGTCCCTGTTCTTGCGCTTTCACAGCTCTCTCGTGCAGTGGAACAAAGACGAGGTAAGCCAAGGCTATCTGACCTTCGCGATTCAGGAAGTATTGAGCAGGATGCCGACGTCGTTATGTTTATCCATCGAGAGGACAAGATGAACGATACTTCTGACAGACCAAATATTGCAGAAATTATGATTGAAAAACACAGAAACGGCCCTGTGGGGAAGGTCGATCTTTATTTTGATGAAAAGAAAGCGAGTTTCCTCTCAATAGAAAGGTCTAACTATGGATCAGTGGAAGACAAAGTAGGTGTTGAAGCTGATGAAGATTGGTAGAAAGGAGAGTTACCGAGTAATGAGTAAAAAAGTTGAAAGTTCGTAAAGTTATAAAGTTTTTAAAGTCGCAATGCGTTGCATTTTTTTAAATTCGAAATTTTTAATGTATGAGTCTAAATGTAGGAAACGCTTCGCTCATTCATTTTTCTTTAACATTATGAACTTTATAACTTTATAAACTTTCAACTCGTATCATGGATTCTCTTACACAACTCACTGAACTTTTAAAAAAGTTGCCTGGAATCGGTCCACGGCAGTCACGACGACTTGCCTTTTGGTTTGTGAGACAGGATGTGGCATTTATACAATCGTTTTCAAAGACATTGCTTGAAGCACGAAGCACGATTACGGTGTGTCCGAAGTGCAAACGACTTCATCCCAAAAATTCCGCACGCGAACAGTGTGCTATTTGTTCGAGTGAAGCGCGTGACGCAACGACCGTGATGTTGGTAGAAAAAGATGTTGATTTAGAAAATATTGAGCGTACAGGTACGTATACAGGCCGATACTTTGTTCTTGGTGGTACCACTAGTCCCCTTGATGCCCATCCTGAGAAAAAAGTCCGTATAGAGAGTTTTCTTGCACTGCTTGCAAATACCAATGAGCCGATCCGAGAAATCATTATTGCTCTTTCGGCTACTACCGAGGGTGAAGATACGTACACGTACATTGAAGAAAAAATAAAACCCTTTATTGAATCGCGAGGTATTGTTATCACAAAACTTGGCCGTGGGCTCTCCACAGGAACAGAGTTGGAATATGTCGATAAGGATACTATGGTGCACGCACTGAAACGTCGAAGTTGACATAGGACTTGCACAAACGCTACATTTCTTCGTTACCCGCCCCGTACTGAAGCTTCGCTCTAGTACAGGGCGTCACAAAATGTCTCTCGTAGTATTGTTCATACAACTTGTTCCATTTTGCTAGGTCGCCTCCTCCTTCACTAAAGCTATGGCGGACAAGTCGAACTGCATCTGTTTGTGCAAGCCCCGTACTAACTACTCGTGGCAAATATTTTTACAGTATCACGAACTTTTTCTTCATTGAAACCGCGTAATATACCTGTGTAGTACGCAAAAAGTTGTAAGGGTATGTTTGCGAGAATTGGAGTCAAACAATGCTTGGTATCAGGAATGTAAAAAACATCGTCGGCAAGTACTCTGACATCCAAGTTTCCTTCGGTTGCGATAGCGAGAATACCACCGTGTAATTTTTTAAGCTCTTCTACATCTTTGTACATGGCACTATACGTCGAGTCGCTCGGCATAATAGCAATGGTTGGAAATATCTCGTTTATCATCGCTATAGGACCATGTTTAATTTCTCCGCCAGGAAAGCCTTCTGCATGCACGTAGGATACTTTCTTGAGCTTGAGTGCGCCCTCATATGCGGTAGCTATGTTGTATTCACGTCCCATGAAAAGGAAGTCATCGTAGCCAAGGTACTTTTCTGCGAGCTCTTTAATTTTGTCTCGTTTTGCGAGAATAGACCGGGCTTTGTCTGGAAGTCGTTGTACTTCCATTACTAACTCCGCACCTCGTGCCTGCGAAATACCTCGCAATCTACCTAAAAACAAAGCAATGAGTGTCAGTATCTCCAGTTGACTCACAAACGCCTTTGTCGAGGTGATACCTATTTCAGGACCTGCGTGATTAAATACACCAGTATCGATTTCTTTTGCTATGGTACTACCTACGACGTTCACAATACCAATGGTAAGCATACCGACTCGCTTAGCTTGCTTGAGTGCTGTAATAATGTCAGCTGTTTCTCCAGATTGGGAAATTGCTAAGAAAGCTGTCTTGCTTGGTGCATTAAGTATTGGTCTGTTACAAAACTCTGATCCGTATGCCACATCCGCTCGTATACCCGCGTAATCCTCAATAAGCAGTTTCCCGATGAGCCCCGCATAGTATGATGAACCGCATCCAACAATGACTATATGGTCAATGTTTCGCAGTTCAGGTGTATAGTCTTCAAGTCCTTTAAGTTTAGTATTCCCTTCATTTAGAACAATTCTTCCACGTGCTGCGTTTTCAAGCGCAGAGGGTATTTCAAGTATTTCCTTAATCATACTGTGGGAGTGACTGGGGGTTGTTTGAAACTCCTCAAGCTCTTTCTGGAGCAATTTAGGCTTGCGGGTCATCTTCCTGTGATCTGTTGAGTATATAGAGTAGCCTGCTTTGTTAACGACTGCATACTCACCGTCCTTTAAATAGACGACATTGCTCGTGTGTCGACGCATCGGGGTAATATCTGAAGCCATAAGGTATTCCCCATCTTTTACTCCTATTGCCATGGGGCTACCAAGTGACGCGAGTACGACCGTTTCAGGATCATCGGTGGCTATGACTGCTATACCGTAGGACCCACGAACTTGTGTAAGTGCGGATGATACCGCGTCAGATAGTTTTTTCTCAACCTCGTACTCTTTTGCTATTAAGTGTGCCAGTACTTCTGAGTCAGTGTCGGATGTAAAAACATTTCCTTTTTTTTCTAACAAGTCACGTAACTCTTGATAGTTTTCTATCATTCCATTGTGAACTAGCCAGATTTTTTTTGTTGGATCTGTGTGTGGGTGAGTGTTTTTGTGTGCTGGTGGTCCATGCGTTGCCCATCGTGTGTGTGCTATACCCGTCGTACCGAAGAGAGAGCTTGGTAACGAGTCAGCAAGATTTTGAACTGTCCCAACTGTGCGAAATGCTCCATAACCAGAAATATACATTCCCACGGAGTCGTACCCCCGATACTCGAGTCCTCGCAAGCCATCTAGGAGAATCGGACTTGCAGGCTTATTTCCAGTATATGCAACTATTCCACACATAATATTTTACCTGTATCTATTACTGTATCAGGTTTTCGGTTTGATTGTTGGAAGTTTTTATGTGTAGTAAAAAACCGTCTTAAAATAAGACGGTTTTTTACTTTATTTTATTAACTGAAACTTTCGCAAATGGCTGGCGGTGTCCTAAACGACGTTTGTACCTACTCTTTGCCTTGTACTTCATTATGTGAATTTTCTTGCCTTTACCTTCCTCGGTAAGCTTAACCTCGACGGTAGCTCCCTCAATGTAAGGGGTGCCAACAGTTGTAGCTGAGCCAGTGTCAACGACCAAAACCTTGTCAAAGATGACGGTATCTCCAGCTTTGTGGTCCTTGAGTTTTTCAATCGAAAAAATGTCGCCCTCAGCAACTTTGTATTGTTTTCCTCCTGTTTCTATGATTGCGTATGCCATAATCGGATGCATTATGCACTATTCTAGTATGTAGTGCAAGTCCACCGTTAGAGGCAAGTTGCGAAGCAACTGCCTAAAGCCCTAGGGCTTTAGGGCCTCTAACGTGACAAGCCCAGTGTTCTCTAAATTTAAGAATTAATATGACACGTATAACGAAAAAAGATAATTACACCATCACTAATTAACCATTAGGAGCGTCATCGCGCTTGTCCCGCAGTAACGAAGTGAAAGCTGGGAGTCGCAACGCCTGCCTGCTGGCGGGTAGGAAGCGATCCAGCCGTGGTTTGCTTCCCCAGCACTTTCTTTTGCGTTAGAAAGTGCTGGGTCGCAAAGATGAACAACTTCTAGAGGTAAGTTAAGGATGGTATTACTAGTTATCCACACATTTACTATTTACATGGTGCAATGTATTTTTTCTTCTCTATATAATTAAAAACATGAAGTTAGCAACGCAAATGTATTCGATTTCTGGAGGAGAACTCATTTTAGATGGGCAATTTCGAAAGTATATTCCTAAAATTCATGATATTCCTGATACAGATAAACCTAGAGAAAAACTCCTTGAACACGGACCCGAGGGACTCAACAGTATGGAATTACTTTCAGTCGTACTTGTAACTGGAACAAAGAGAGAAGATGTACTCAGCATGTCACGTAGAATAATGAAAGATTATGGGGACAAAAGCATAATGAATGTTCGAAACCCCGCCTTACTCGCGCATGATTTAGACATCCCACTTGGAAAAGCTACGCAAATTGTCGCATTGGGAGAACTGGGCCGTCGTTTTTTTCGTACCAATCAAGCAAGTACTCCGACCATTCGTACAGCACACGATGTGTATAATTACGTGAAAGATATCCACGATCATCCGAAAGAATGCCTGCGAGGTCTTTATCTCAATGCCCACAACAGACTGGTGCACGATGAGTATATCTCCATTGGTACAGTTGATGCTAATATGATTCATCCTCGTGAGGTATTTAAGCCTGCGCTTGAATACGCCGCGACCGCAGTCATTCTGGTGCACAACCACCCATCTGGTGTTCTTGAACCTTCAAAAGCCGATACTGAAATCACAAAACAATTGATTTCTGCCGGTCATTTATTAGGTATTGATTTAATAGACCACGTTATTGTCACACGAGATAGTTTTAGAAGTATCCCCGTGCAATACGACGAAACTTTATGCATATGATACATACGTACAACCTAGTTCCCTATCAAATTAGAAATACGTTTCAGTTTCTGTATGATCGACCACGTGAAGAATTTTATGATTTGGATTTTCATCTTAAGAATAATGATCTTCTCGGTATGCTTTCTACGGCGTTAGGATACATTATTGAAAATGGGTACCCTCAAAAAACTAACGACATCTACTCTAAGCGTCTTTTGCAAAAAATGAGAAGTGATCTTGCCAAACTGCACGATACGCACAACGTAGTTCCCAAGGAATATAAAATACCCAGAATCTAGTCTCTCCAGGATTGGTAACGGTTTTGCTGTGCAACGATGTCACCATCTTTTGTTTTCGCATAGAATGTACTTGTCTGCATGTGGAGGTCCATGAGAAACACTTTTTTTCTTGTGTTCATAACCTCATGGTACGATACACAGTACCGTACCATGAGGGATTATATCATTTACTCGAGTAGTACCATCACTCCTTCTAGACCCCTTCCATCATGCTATTTAGGAGGCTAAACCCACGCGTGTCCCACTAATCATCAAACAACTGCGCCGTCCTTTCAAAACTCTTGACATGTTTTTGTACGAAGCGTTTTGAAAACAGCTCAACCAAGCCTGCTTTATCAAATAAGGACACACTCAATACCTGTAGGATTTCGTAAATATTGCGTTTGATTTTCAGTTGTTTTTTGAGTATGGCGACTATGAAGTAGGTACACAATGCAATGCAGATTTGTGTCTTCACTGCATTCTCCGAGTGTCCCCAGAATACTTTAATCTTGAGGTGTTGCTTAATCCATCGAAAGAACAATTCTACTTGCCAACGATGTTTGTAGAGGAGAGCGATTGATGTTGCACTCACGGTATGATTGTTCGTAATAAAGTTGTACACCTTACCTGTCTCACGGAGTGTGTCGGTGTATTTCTCTCGTGTCTTCACACCTTCAAGAAAAATAACTTGATCACACAGGACGCCAGTCGAACGATCGACAGGGTTTGAATACTCAATTCCCCGCGGCTCTGCCGCGCGGGTAACCTTGTAGGATAGTCTGAAAACCCTCGGTTTTCAGATATACTGGTGGCATGACGCAGTCAAGAAACCACGCAACATATAATGCTCACTACCACATCGTCTTTCCGGTTAAGTATCGTAAAGCTCTCCTAGATAACCACATAACGAAAGCAATTCGGGATATTGCAACCGAAATTAGTTCTCGGTACGACATCGAATTTGATCAAATAGGGTGTGATATAAATCACATCCATCTTTTAGTTACATTTGCTCCAAAATATGCAGGAAGCGATGTCGTACGTATATTCAAATCAATCACTGCAAAAGAGTTATTCAAACGGTTTCCCGAATTGCGAAAAGAACTCTGGGGAGGGGAGTTCTGGAGTGATGGTTTTTACTTTGCAACCGTAGGAGAGCGTGGAAATTGGAATGTTGTTAAGAATTATATTGCAAACCAAGGAAAGACGATGAAAGAAGACCCGCAACTCAGGTTACTCACGTAGTCATGCCTCCGTTCATACCCCGTCGGCGGGGTAATTGATACCAAAGTGATATAACTTTGCTTGATGCGACGTAAGACAAGATGCTACATCACGCAAGGACTCACGGTAAGAAAGTTGTCCAAACGCCATTGCAAGAAATTGGTCTCGACACGGAAGTCGATTGCCATGACTATCACCTTGATACTGAGTAATGAATCGAGTGAGTTCTCTGCGTGGTAGAAGTTCCATAACTTGAGCAAAAACATATGAACCTTGATACATAAAATACTGACGTAAGGTTAGTAAAAGCCTTACCAGTATCGCTCTTTTTTAAAACAAGTCGTGTATAAGGAAAAAAGAAAATATACCGCACAAGTGCGGTATATTTTCAGAGCAAATAATGATTTTCTGGGACACGCGTGGACTAAACCTCCTAAATAAATTGAACTTTATACCTTTACATAGTTACATATTCACCGGTTCGGGTTTGTCGACAAGGATTTGGTCGAATCCGGGCGAGGTCCCTGTTACCCGGAGGATATCTTTACTGACCTTTCCGAGTTCTTTTTTTGCGGCGTTGTAGTGGTTTACCGTAGTGCCGAGTGAACTGCCTACTTTTACGAAGTACTCATCGTATGCCTTGAGATGCCGTGTAAGCGCCTCTACATTCTTCCCTATTTCTTTGGCTGATTCTTCTATCTTGAAGGCACGGAAGCCGAAGAGGACAGTCTGGAGATACGCTGCAAATGTGGTTGGAGAGACGATTATGACGTTCTTGTCCTTGTAAGCGTAGTCTATAAGTGAGCGTGTGTTTACTTTCACAGCCCCCACTTCGTTAACGAGTAAGTCGTAGTATATCGCCTCGGCTGGGATATACATAAATGCAAATGGAAGAGTGTTGTCCTTGGGTCGAATATATTTGGCAGTTTCTTCTATGCGTTTCTTTAGATCCTTTTGAAACTCCTTTTCTAGTTCTACACGTCGTACTTCATCTGTCTCGTCAACAAGTCGTCGATAATTATCAAGTGAAAACTTGGCATCGACGGGTATCATGCCATCTTTCGTAAGTATGACTGCATCTACCGTGTCCCCACCCACAAACTGGTACTGGAGCTTGTAGGAAGTAGGAGGTAGCATGTTTTCAATAATAAGCTGTAATGAAGCTTCACCGAGAT
Organism: Parcubacteria group bacterium GW2011_GWD2_42_14; assembly: GCA_000998045.1. Classification (GTDB taxonomy): domain Bacteria; phylum Patescibacteriota; class Minisyncoccia; order Phycocordibacterales; family UBA12088; genus UBA12088. Next base: position 6,984 of record LCCS01000009.1, on the reverse strand, counting down.
TGCCACGTTGTTTCTGATGCTTCAGAACTTTTTCTAGATTTTGAAGCTGTTCGGCAATAGAAAAAACCTGCTTCGAGGATTCTGAAACCTCAGTTACTTGACGCACCACATTTCGAAGTTGTTCATTTACTTCCTTGTTAATACCCTGAACAAGTTCCCTACTTTCTTGGAACTGGGTATGTGAACTCTCACGCATTGTTCTCGTAAGATCTTGTATTTGCTGTTGGAGCAGGAGGGTATCCCTTGAACTACCTTCTTCCTTAGGTCTTTTTAAGAAGAACCATAGAATAAAACTATTCCCAAGAATGAGAAGAACTATTACTATTAAAAAATATGCTTCCATATGCGTATAGTAGCGAGTTCTGAGTAATGAGTAAAGGATGTGCGAGTAAGCGCGTAGCGAGTTGGCGAGTTCCTAGTTCATCGCAAATTTTTAATTTGAAATTTTCAATTTTTATTGAATAATAAAATGATTTAAAACTTTACGAACTTTGTACTTTTAACTTTATAACTCGGTACTCGGTAACTAGCCTTAGTGTGTGGGGAGTTTCTCAGCAACAATTGTTTTTTGGAAATCCCGCTCAAACAAGAAGAATTTCATAAACTCAATCGTAGCGAGGTTTGTGATACCTACCCCAACAAGGAGTAGTTTTTCAAACGAAGTCAAAGGGGTGATAGAAAGAAGCGTCATGAGTGGTTCCCATGTAAGTGCAAGCAACAGTAGAGATATGCTGGTCAAAAGCGCAAAGAGTAAATACTTGTTCGAAAACACATTAATCTTCCACACAGGAGTGTCGAGTGACTTCAGAGAAAAACTAAAGAAGATAGCATCCAATGAGAGTGCTACAAACATCACGGTACGTAGCTCTTCCTCAGGAAGTCCGATACTGTTCAGCCAATAGTACAAACCGACGAGTAGGAGTCCTGTGGTAAGTGAGACGAGAATGATAAGTTTACGAAGCTCCTTGGTTAGAATATTTTTGGAAGCAGCACTGCGAGGATTGCGCTTCATGGCATGTGGGTCCCTACCCTCAAAGGCAAAAGAAAAACTCATCAATCCTTCCTCGACAATGTTTGCCCAGAGTATTTGTGTCGGTACGAGAGGAAGAGGTCCACCTATTGCCAATGCACCTCCGATTACAAAAATTTCACTGAAAGACGTCGAGAGAAGGTAGGCAATAATTTTCTTGAGGTTGTCTATGATGCGCCGACCTTCTTCAATTGCCGAAACAATAATTGAAAAACTATTGTCTATTAATACAAGGTCACTCGCCTCTTTTGCCACTTCGGTGCCAGAGCCTACCGCTACCCCTATACTTGCGGCACGTAGCGCTGGTGCATCATTGATGCCATCACCAGTCATGGCGACTACTTCTCCACTACTCTTCAATACCTGAGCTATTCTTAGCTTGTGCGCGGGTGTGGCGCGGGCGATGACACGGACTCTTTGTAGTTTTGTGTACAAACCAGCATCGTCCAATTCTTCAATCTCATCACCTCTGATAACAAGCTCATCTCCAGATTGAGTGATACCTACTTGTTGTGCGATGTAGTGCGCAGTCTCGGGATTGTCACCGGTAAGCATAATAACCTGTGCACCTGCTTCTTTTACTTCAGCTATTGCTTTGGCAACATCAGTACGAATAGGATCTTCAAAAGCTATGAATCCTGCAAACACTATGCCATCGAGGAGGCTTTGTGCGTCCGTAGTTTCTTCAGGAAGCGTATCAATACTGACATCTCGATATGCAAGACAAATAAGACGCTTGCCTTCCTGTGTGCGTTCTTGAAGTACATCCGCAAGACGTTTTCGCTCATGGGGAGTCACCTTCACTCGTTTTCCGTCCACTCTGATATACTGTGACGCTTCGAGAAGCTTTTCTGGTTCACCACTGATTATTAAACGGTTTGTTTTCTTTGCTGGGTTTTTGTGGAGTGATGCACCAAAGCGACGCGTCGAAGTGAACTGCAAGTAGTCGAGTCTGGGGTAGACTTCCAACACCTTCTCTTGTGAAATACCCGCTTCAAGTGCTGAGAGTACGACAGCTTTTTCTATTGGTCTACCATGTACAACGAGCTGTGTAGAAGCGTTCGTAGTTTCCTCAATAAACGCGTCACTCATCAGCGTTGCTTGTTCCAGAAGAAACTTATTATCGTCGTCGGGACCTTCTCGGTGATCTCGTATCCCCGAATAGCTGTGTAAAGACGCGAGCTTCATGCGAGCCTCAGTCAGTGTTCCCGTTTTGTCGGTCAAGATAACAGTGGTAGCACCCAGCGTCTCAGCAGCCAGTAAGTTTCGGACCAAACCGCCACGCTTTAAAATAGATTCCATACCCACTGCAAGCACGACGGTCACCGCAGCAGGAAGTCCAGAAGGTACCGTGGCGACGGCGGTTGCAATAGCCACAAGGAGCATATCCAGAAGATCGCGTTGTTGTATGAAGCCGATAAATAAAATGCAAACAAGAGCTATAACGACCACATAGGTCAAAAAACGAGTTACATTCTTGATGTTTTTCTGTAGTGGCGTCGTTTGTTCTGAAATAGTTTGAAGTGACAGTGCAATTTTTCCTATTTCTGTTTTTTCTCCTGTAGCTACCACGACACCTCTCCCATAGCCGGATTCTATAAGAGTGCCCATCCAGAGCATGTTGGTCTGCTCTGCTAGTGGTGCGTGTTGTACTATCTGATCTTTTGACTTGGAGACAGCAAGCCATTCACCAGTGAGGGCTGCTTCGTTTACTTTCAAATCCTTTTCCTCCACTATCCGAATATCAGCAGGAATAAGGTATCCGCCCTGCAGTGCGACTATGTCTCCTGGTACTAGGTTCTCAGCAAGGATGTTGAGTTTTTTTCCTTCACGAAAGACCAACGCATGTCGTTCTTGAGAGGTGTTCAGTTTCTGAAATGCTTTACTGGCACGTTCTTCTTGAAGGGTTCCGATAATGACGTTAATGATTACGGCAATAAAAATTACCAGCGAGTCGATATATTCTTCAAGTAACAGTGTTACCACACCTGCGCCGATGAGGATATAACTTAACGAACTCTTGAATTGTAATAGTACTTTGGCAAAAATACCTGTTTCTTTTGACCCTACAAGGACATTTTTCCCATAGAGTGCCAATCGTCTGTCTACCTCTTCGAGAGTGAGTCCGTTCTCAAAGTCAACAGCGAGAAGTCTTCTGATCTCGTCTGTCGACATACATTCCCATGCTTTCTGTGAAAAATCCATTTGTAGGACTTACACAAACGGCGCATTTCATCGTTGCTCTGCGCAAAATATCTCTCGTAGTATTGTTCATACAACTCGTTTTATTTTGCTTGGGCGCCTCGAACTGCATCCGTTTGTGTAAGTGCTATAAGTATACCGTATTATGCTAACCTCACCGAAACGATTTCCTCAACAGGTGCGATATTTTTCCAGTACGTAGAGCTTGCCCCGTTAGTGGCCGGACAGAAAGTTTCGGTAGTTGCTTCACAACTTGCCTCTAACGGGGCTTGCTGCACACTTACATTCACACTGTGTTGCTTTGCAACACGCACACCGCGGTGTGCAGTGTGAACGTGAGTGTTCGGGCTTGTCCGCACACATACAGTTTGGTTTCGCCAAACTCTGTGTGTACGGACTTGTAAAGATTTGAAGCATGGTATAATCAAAATATTCTAAAATATAATTACAGTATGACTCTACAACAAAAAGTTCGTGCAGATATGGTTGAGGCAATGAAGGCAAAAGAAGAAGTTCGCTTGCGTGTACTACGTAGCCTTCTTACTCTTTTTACCAATGAACTCACAGCAACTAAGCGGACCCCACAGGATTCATTAACCGACGAAGAAGTGCTTGGTCTAATCCGTCGATCAGTCAAGCAACGTGTAGAAGCTGCAACCCAGTTCCGAAGCGGTAAGCGGGAGGATTTGGCTGAAAACGAGGAAGCAGAGGCAAAAGTATTAGAGGCATATCTCCCAGCTATGATGAGTAAGGAAGACATACTCAAAATGGTAAAGGCAAAAATGGAAGAAATGAAAGTCGTTGACAAAAGTGGTATGGGACGACTTATGGGCGCAGTGATGCTTGAGCTAAAAGGCAAAGCAGACGGTAAGGATGTGAAAGAAGTTATTGAACAAGCGTTAAACTAAAAATTGTAGTATGGGATATGAAGGACGATCAAATAATAATGATATTTTTGCAAAGGAAGTAGAAGTGCTTAAGAAGAAGGGTGAGTACAAAGAAACAAGAGAAAATCATAACGAAGAAGCTCTTTGGAAAGAACTTTACACGAGCGAGTTTACTCGTCTACGAAGAGAGTATCCAGATAAGAATGAGCAGGGAGAGGATGTGGATGATGAATGGTACGAAAGTAAAGCGATTGAGTACGCAGATGCAATGCTAAAACTTAAAAAAAGGATGCAAGAATGAGAGAGTTAAAAGTTAAAAGTTCATAAAGTTAAAAGTTCACATCCCCGCGTATGCGGGGATGTGCGTTGGTCTTTCTTAGGTTTTTTTCATTTAACTTTTAACTTTCAACATTTAACTCGTGTGCTTGTTCCACTCGAAAGTCACCCACCTGCATCCTCCGCAAGTTCTCTAGTCGTGCAGGATAGCCTAATCGTCTTCCTAGTTCCTCTGCGAGTGAACGTATGTAGGTACCTGAGCCCACAGAAAATGTTACCTTAAGGTACATACGCTCGTCTCTTTTTTCACATACTTCTATGAGGTTGGCTTCAAATACTTCCATGTCGCGGACTGGCGGTACAGGATGCTCACCTCGACGAGCTTTTTTATAGAACTCCTCACCTCCTTTCTTCATAGCTGAGTAAATAGACACCGGGAGCCGTAAAACCCCTTGCATACCAAGTAATTCTTTTTCTACAATCGTAGTGTCTAATTCATCTACCACACAGGATTCAAGTACCCCTCCTTCCTTGTCACTCGTCGTTGTTCGTTCACCGATGCAGATCTCAGCTTCATATATTTTTGGAAGCATTTGATACTCATAAAGAAGTTTTGTTCCTGCCTCAACTCCCACTATCATTAAACCACTTGCAAGCGGATCGAGCGTACCTGCATGACCAATTTTCTTCACTTTAAGCTTTTTCCGAAGTTCACGTATGACGTCAAAAGAAGTGATTCCAAGTGGTTTATCTATAAGGATGATACTGGGTGGAATTTCTTGCATACATTAGGTAGTAAAAGTAAAAAGTTCAATGATAAAAAATATATAAAGAAGGAAAAACACAATTCCCTCCCATCGAAAAAGTTTGCGCGCAAGCCCGATAATAATAAGAATAACAGAAGAGAGGAGAAACATAGGTAAACCAACAGAGTGTGTCGGACTATCAATAGGCAGTATTGTAAATAATCCAGGGATTCCTACAGCAACAAGAATATTGAATGCATTTGAACCAAAAATATTACCGATAGCAAGTGAAAGATTGTTGGCGCGGAGTGATTTGATAGATACAACAAGTTCTGGGAGCGATGTTCCAAGGGCGATGGCAGTGATACTTAGGAGTCCAGGTGGTACAGATAGTGTAGTTGCAATAGCAACAACCGATTCAACGACATACTTTGCGCCAAAGAGAAGACCAATAAGACCAATAGTTAACAAAACACTGGGTTGAAGTAATGATTGTTTAAAGAAATGGAAACGCTGGTGCTGGACTTGCTCAGTAACTGCGTCTACTACTAATCCACTTGAGTATTTATCTGAAAAAAGGTAATAGAAATAAACAGCAAGTGTGCTAACCAAAAGTATTGATTCTACCAATGTTACATTTCGATCGAAAGCTATTACTGCAAAAAGTGCAGTAGAAATAACAAAGAATGGAAGCTCAGTACTAAGTAAATCTTTATCAATCGTTAACTTTTTCCCTAAAAACGCAAGTGCGCCTCCTATAAGTAGTATGTTAGCAATATTTGATCCCATGGCGTTTGCGACTACCATGCTGGGCGCGTCTTCGAGTACTGCAAGGAGAGCGGAAGCAAGTTCAGGAAGTGATGTACCAAACCCAACAATAATAACTCCTATGACAAACGACGATAGTCCAAGTCGAAGACCTAGTTGCTCAGCACTTTTAAGAAACACATTTGCTCCGACAATCATTACAATTAAGGCAACGAAAAATATGAGTATCCAGATAAATAAGCCCATGTACACAGTATAGTACCGTAGAGTTTGTTTCCATGCTAAGTCTTAATATATTCAATAAAAATACAACTCCAAACAAATGACATTTGGAGTTGTTTTTTACAAGCTTTGTTCAACTTCTTTCATATTTGAAATAGGATACCAATGTCGCCACAAATAATCCTAACAGGAGTCCTTTTACAGCAGTTCCCCAGTACGATTTTTGCTGAAAATCAGCAAGAAAATGTACAACATGTTTAGATATTTCTACAAGCATGTCATTGCTCCATGGAATCCACTTTCTGATTACACCTTGGCTTTCTTGGACAACGAGGTATACCGTGTCAGATTTTAGAGGTGCTGTTGTCATCATGACAAGTGTGCTGTCTTCAGCGCCGTGATTTTTGTAGCTCACCATGACAGCCTCGACGAGCAAACCGTCTCCCAAAGGAGATTCAATCACTTCTCTGTGTATATAGAGTCGTGGTTCATTACAAAGTAGTTTTATGAAAATTTGCTCAACGTAGTCACAATACGTTTTTGAATAGAATATTTTATGTTTAGTCCAGTTTGTCATTGCATCACCTCCTGTGTGATTGTGAGTTGTATATTCTACTAGAAACGTATCAGTAAACGGCAAGAACGCAAGCGAATTGTTCACCTAACCTTTACGTTTTTGTTGAGACATAACGTATACACTAGTTGGCGTCGTCTTCAAACGTATACACCCTCGCTACGTGGGAGTTTATAGGGTAGTAAACGACCACCGGACTGAGGTCCGGTGGCTTTGTGTTTGCCTGCTTAATCGCAGGCAAGGCGTATGTGGTTGTTTAGAACAACAGTTTGTTAAATA
>LCCS01000008.1 GCA_000998045.1 Parcubacteria group bacterium GW2011_GWD2_42_14 | reverse complement strand
GTCGTACGTACCACCAATTTCTGAAGGAGCTACCAAAAAGGTACAAGTACAGGTTATGGAAACTGCTCTTGATGGCGCTGACTTTATTGGCGAGTATGCGCAGGTAGAAAACAGCGACGCTGGACTGCTCAAAGCATATCGACATCAAAAGCATCTTACCTATACCTTGAAACCACTCGTGCAGTTTGTGGTACGTGCTGATGAAGTTGCATACTTCAAGTACGGCTGTAGTGACGACTTTGTGGCGTCATGGATACAAGGTATTACTTGGAAAGACGGCTACCGTGTTCCTCGTGGTAAGGTTGATTGGAAACGACTTGAGTTTTCACCACTGCTTTCACTTCGTTATAGAGTAAAAGAAGTTACCCAAACCGTATCTGCCTCCTGATACACGCCTGAGAGCACACACGCTCTCCCCGACTCAGCACCCCTGAGTCGGTTTTTATTTTCTAACTCGTCTTTCTTTCTACTTTACAAAATTTATAACTTTACAAACTTTCAACTTTTTAACTCGTTTTCTCGTTACTCAGAACTCGGTAACTCGCCTCGAAGCCGAACAGGACCATGGTATGTTCACTGAACATACCAGGTTTCCATAAAAATCAGTTCGAGTCCTACATACCCCGCCAGTTAGAGCTAGCACGAGACGCATTAGAAATGATGTGTTTTGTATATGCTATACTAAATTTATATAAACAAGAAAGCCAATATGGAAAAAGAAACAATGTATAAAGGCTATAAAATCTGTGTAGACATACACAATCGACTGGAGAATCATTGCTCAGTCGCGTGGGAAGTAATGCAAAAAACCAATAATGGGTGGGATGGTGTTGTTAAGTTTATTGAAAATATTGATAAAGAAATTTCAGATGAAGAAGCTTTACGTTTTGGCACTTCTCATGCACAGAAATATATTGAAGAAAAACTATAGACCAACTTCTTTCATTACAACTATAATCAAGTCGAAAATTTCTTGAATGTTAGCTTCCTCAATTTCCTTTCGAGAAGCTATATGAAAAAGTGAATGAGCTTTGTTATTAGCGTCACTTTTAAATGGTGTAGTTTTTTGTTTTATGCGCTCAATCACCTTTCCGCCAGAAATAGAGAACTCCGTACGTTTTTTATATAGATTATCCAAAACAACACTGAAATCCAAGTTCCTTCGACTCTTGGTATCTTCAAAAAGACTCTTGTTTTCCGGAAACTTATTTTTAAGTATCTGAACTATTAGGTTTTCCATCACTTTCCTACAGAGAATAAACGTAGCTGTGTAACAAGCAGCATGATATGTGTCATTTATTTCTTGTATGTGTCTTTTAACAAAGCAATCTTCGGAATGAAAATTCAAGATCGGTTCCGATTTAACTTTTTTATTTTGCACACTATATACTCGTGAAGTTACTGTTGATGAAGTAACAGTATTTATAACCGTAGCTAAAGTCCTTTTATCTTCATCGTTTAAAAAACGCATTATTGATTTATTCTTCCGTCTAGCAAACATCTGAGCTGCGGCCGCAGGTGTAAGTTGAGGATGTTCAAGTTTTATTTCAGAAATACGTGCGGCCAATGAACCTTTAGTTAAACCGAGAACCTCAATAAGATGTTCACGGATCTCACTTTCCAACCTTTTTCCCATATCGTTTTATGGCCTTATTAATAACTTTTGCCACTGCATCAATTTCTGCTTGATCACCACCAAGTAATTCTCGTATTTCTTTGTTACTCATATCAATCTGACGGGCGTGTAATACAAACAATACTTGAACTGCTTTGCATAACTTTTCTTCAAGAGTAAGAACTACTCGTTTTTTATTTTTTGCCATTGTTCTCTTTTAAAGACTTAACCCCTTTTACTAGTTTGTTAACTTTTCCTACCGACATACTTAGACTTACAGCTACATCAGGTTGTGTTGCCCCACCTTTATACATCTCCACTGCAATCAAATGTTCTATAAGGTTTGCAACTTTCTGAAGTTTTAATTCAAGAGCTTGCAGTGAATATTGTTGTTTGTTTTCCATAATTATTTTTTATTTTTATTACTTTTAATACGACTCTTTGTTACATTTACTGTATTTGTTGAGGTATTTAATATTTCTGCTATTTCTATAGGTGACAAACCAAATCGATCCAACATTTCAATGTTTTCGGTCGCCGTTGCTTTACTATTCATTGATACTAAATTTAATGCAATTATTACGCCGAGTTTTTTTGAAATAGATTCTAAAAGTTTATTTGTGTCCATGTATGTATTGATAATTAATCATATTAATATATAAACATAATATTCCATTGTTTATATATGTCAAATACCTTTTGTTAATTTAATTACTTTCACAGTACACAATGCATGTTGTAAATAAAGACTATAATATTTGTAAATGATAAGCTGGTATATTAACAAAGTTATTGGGGACGGGTACAATAATTTCCTACTTTTCATGCTCTAGTATTTGAGAAACGAAATCTAACACCCTTTCCAAACTACTTCCCCTTCTAATTATTATCGGACGAACAAAATAGCTATTTTGTTTTAGCCCAATCCCGTTAGAGTATTAATGAGGTCCGACCTCCTTAATAATCTTTGAATAGAAATAGGGTAAGCCAAGTATTCCCCTCCTTTCAAGTAGATTTGTATAATTTTAAAAACAGTACTTTAGTACACGACCGTGTGTTAATGTGATGATTTGAAAAAAACCTATAAAGACTAAAGACCTGAACGATTGTGCAGGTCTTTGTACTGAAGAACTTTTGTTAACGTTTGATAAGGTTGCATAGTTTACCAGGTATGTACGAGGCAATAAGCAACAACAATCCTCCAATTGCCCGGGGAAAAAACCAGGCACCTATTTCTCGAGTGGCAGCACCGTTAGCTGCAACAGAAGACAGATAATATACCGTTAACAAAATTAGAAATAGACTTGAAAACAAACACATAGCTAAACACGCATACGTGACACGCTTCAGAAAAGTTTCTAAGGTCATTTTTTTCTCATTGAAAAGTTTCCAAAACCACATCTGTCACAGAATCTATCAGAAATATATAATTTGTAAATCGAACCCAGGTGCCGAAGGGTCAGCCACCCTTTCCAAACTATTTCTCCTCCTTATGTTTAGGAGGTCCGACCTCCTAAATTCTCCTCCCGATCCCGTTAGAGTATTAATGAGGTCCGACCTCATTAATATTATCTACTGTGCAAAGCAAAAGCGACGTAAAAATAGAACGTCATCTTTGTTTTAGGTCTCTAACGGGGCCAATCCTCAACAACCAGTTTACCCGCACACCAAGTCTACTCTTGTGCCTACGGCACGTACTGCTTTGCAGTACTAGAGTAGATTTAGTTTGCGGGCTTGTTCCCCGACTTTCGCACCGTTAGTTTTTGTCGCTCTTTCCAATTCAATTCTTTCATTTACTACCGTGGTGGTCAATAAACCCTTCCTAAATGTCATCAAACCAACAAAATATAAATCTATTCGCAAACCGCTGTTGAGATTAATTTATAAAGCATGTCTTTTGAATTCGAAGTTTTATTGGATGCAAAAAATGTTATGTAATTGCAACTAGCAACACCTACAATTAATTCCAGTCCACCCTCAACGTTAGCATCAACACTAGCTTCATACGCTTTTGCTTTTTTTCCTGATACATAGACATCTGAAATCGGTTTAAGGGTTACACCATCTTGTTCAATTCCATGTTCTATATATGTCGCCGTAAACTCATACTCATCACCAAACACATTCACATACCCAAACTTGTCAGTATCATTGTCATTCTTTTTAAAGATGTCCCAACTTACTGGATACGCAAAGCCAAATCGTTTTTCTTCGTTTGTGTAGGTTGTCCAACCTGCAGGAATATTTGTTACCACTATTGGTTTAACTGCTTGACTTGTTGTTGCAGGTAGAGTTTCTTTTTCACCAATACTGTTGTCATCAATAATTTTTATACTTCCAACAACAGTATCAAATATTTTTTCAAATTTTGTTGTCGATGCTGTTTCTTCCCTTATTGAAGTAATTAATAATATTCTTCCTTCTTGTTGTATATATGCGGCGTAATACAATTTTCTTGTTCCAGAATTTTTATCTATATATGTTGATTTGGTAGAAAGTGCGTTGTGTGCTCCGATTGATATATACTTTTTTTCTACTATTTGTTTGTTGTTAACATCATCAGAAAAATATTCATCCACATCTTTTGATGTAGGGTAAGATTCAATACTAATAAATTCATCAGGATAGGCACCTGGCGCGAGGATTCCATTTGCTATAAAACCTGAGTCACTAGACATTAATAAGCCATTTGTGGTAGGTCGATTATACCAGTCCGATGGATGATTAGTAACTATAAAGCCATTTTTCTGACTCCCATACGTGTTCCAGTATGCCATTGTATCATCAGTAATTATGATATGAACTCGGCCGTCAGTAGATAAGTATTTATCTGCCACCTTACTACAATCTCCAGGCACAAAAATGATTTCACCAGGAACAGATTCAAATTTTCCATTCGAGTTACACCCTCTTGCAGGAACCTCAACAGGTTCTGTTTTCAGTATTCTTTTAAGAATTTTTGAATCTAGAGGTAGAAAATCAAAGTATATAGAAAGTCCTTCAGCACTATTCACTTTGCTAATAAAAAGAAATCCTTGATTTGCTTTATCGTTTAATACTCCATCACCACTCCTATAAGTTTTATTTTCAATAACTTTTATCACTTTGGCACTGGAATCTAGAAGCACATAAGGACCTGTGGGTCCGTCTTGAAAAACCCAATAATCAAATGATTCATTCACAGCACGAAATATATAGTTCGGATTTCCAGTTTCATATGCTTTAGCACTCATACTAACCAGATCAACTAAGTACATCGTGCGATAATTTTCGCTTATTAAAAATGAATTTTCATCCACCCATTTTTCAAAAGAACTATTTTTACCAGATTCAAAACTGCAATATATAGTCTTGAATCCCAAAATAGATGTGACATCAATTAATTTTCCATCAGTATCAGTAACGTCGTATAGGCATACATTTTTATCTTGAATCCAATGCGCATTAAAGGAAAGACTACCATTTGGAGATGGGTAGTATTGTGTTTCAAGCAAGGACGAATCGAGAGGAGTTATTTCAGCAGGATTGTTTAAATCTTCAATAACGCGAATACGCTGATTAGGTCTATTCATATACATGAAAGACAGTACGGCAATTATTCCAAGCAGAATCCCCCACACTATTCTCTCAACCACTTCTGGGTTCATGTTTTTATATTTGTACATGCTTAAAATTTTAAACTTAAGTTCACAAAAACATAGTAACAGATATTTATATAAATATTCAAAGAACTAGTGTATAGAGACGGGTATAATTTATTTAATAGATGCAGGTTGGGACATTTAGGGCAGGCTTATAACATTACACCCCAGTACCAGAGCAGAGCTTCGGGGCATGCTTTACGAACTTTCGACTTTATGAACTTTTAACTTTTTAACTCGCAATTCGCTAACTCGTTACTCAGAACTCACAAACTCGTTCCTCGTTTACACAAACGTCTCCGGTATCGGGTGGTGTTTTGCAAGGGTTTGTATTTCAGTGTGAATTTCTTTTTTCTTAATAGCGTCATCTTTGTGCTCCATAGCGTCAATCATGAGGTGTGCTACACGAGCTGAGTCCTCTTCGGTAAAACCACGTGTTGTCATAGCGGGTGTACCAAAGCGAATACCAGAAGGATTCATCGGCTTACGGATATCGTCAGCTATCACGTTCTTGTTGACGGTGATACCCACCTCATCAAGTACCGCTTCCGCTTCCGCTCCCCCGATATTCAGCGAGCCAAAAACGTCCGCGAGAATGAGGTGATTGCTCGTCCCTCCTCCTATCATGCGCACGCCTCGCTCTTCCAATACACGTTCCATTGCCTTTGCGTTTTTCAAAATCTGCTCCGCATACACCTTGAATGATGGTTGAAGTGCTTCACCAAATGCTACAGCCTTTGCAGCGATGTTGTTCATATGTGGACCACCCTGTAGCCCTGGGAAAATAGTCTTGTCTATTTTCTTTGCAATCTCCTCATCTTCTCGTACCATAATCATACCTCCACGGGGACCACGGAGTGTTTTGTGGGTCGTCGTCGTCATAAGGTCAAACCCAGCTTCAAAAGGGTTCTTTGCCACACCTCCTGCTATGAGTCCTGCGATGTGTGCAATGTCTGCCATAACGAGCGCCCCTACTTCGCGACCAATAGCAACAAACTTCTCATAATCGAGTTCACGGGAGTATGCACTAAAGCCAGCCAGGATAAGCTTTGGTTTTTCCTTTTTTGCGACCTTGAGCATCTCATCATAATCTATTTCCCCTGTCTCCACTTCCTTCATCTTGTACCGTACAAAGTTGAATATTTTGGTTATCGCTGTTACAGGGTGGCCGTGCGTAAGGTGTCCACCATGAGTAAGATCCATTCCAAGAACAGTGTCCCCCGGCTCAAGGAGTGCGAAGTATGTTCCAATGTTTGCTGGTGCGCCCGAGAGTGGCTGTACATTTACATACGAACATCTAAAAAGCTCCTTTGCCCGCTCTATCGCAAGTGTCTCTACGACGTCGGTGTATGTTTGCCCACCGTAGTAGCGCTTCCCCGGATACCCTTCTGAGTATTTGTTGGTAAACACTGAACCGAGAGCTTCGAGTACCGGACGCGACACATAGTTCTCACTTGGAATCAGTTCCAACCCTTCTGCCTCTCGTCGCTCCTCTCCCAAGAGTGCGTCATGTATCATTTTGTCTTGCTTTGCTAAAAAAGGATACTCCATGTATTTCTGTATTAAATCGTATAAAAAATTTGAAAAGTATTTATAGAACTTACGTAACGGATGCAGTTCGCGCCGTTTCCGTAAGTTCTACCATATTATATAGTACGCCTATTTACCCGTACTCCCAAAAGCGCCCGCACCACGGGAAGATACCGAGAGTTCTTCAACCTCCACAAGCTCCACGGTTTCTATTTTTTGCAGTACCATTTGTGCTACTTTATGGTTCTTTTCTATGGTATACGGAACGTCACTCAGATTAACAACCCCCACCTGCACCTCACCTCGATACCCTGCATCAATAACACCACCAAGCGTTTTTAACCCATGCTTGTGAGACAGCCCACTCTTATCCCATATGAACATGGCATAACCCTCTGGTATTTCAAACGCGACACCTGTGCCCACCTGCACCCGTTCTCCGGGGGCTATCGTGACTTCGTGCGCGGCAAACAAGTCGCATGCCGCATCCCCCGCATGTCCATATGTGGGAAGTTTTACTGTGGAATCAATCCTGAGTACTTTCAAGGGTAATGTCATGTGAGTATATGATACTATTATACATAACGAGTCTCACTATTGACGACCTTACCAGCTTAGTACAGAAACAACATACCTACCTATGATTACCTACAAACCACTACACGAGAGAACACCGGATACACAGTACCAAGACTTACTTCGACGCATCCTTACTACAGGAAGAAGAATTCACCCTATACATGGAGAAGACGCACTTATGGTTTTGGGAGCACAACTCCGTTTCGATATGCGTAATGGATTTCCATTGCAACCCATTCGCGACAACACCAAATCATTTCCCGGAGCACTAGGAGAACTTATCGGTTTTTTACATGGTGCTCGGACACTTGAGTCGCTCAAGGAGTACGGTTGCCCTGCAGTCTTTTGGGAGAAATGGGTTACGAAAGAAAAATGTGAGGTCTTTGACCTTCCTGAACATGACCTCGGTGACGGTTCGTACGGCGCAGCATGGACAAGCTTTCCCCAAGCCGACGGAACACCCTTTAATCAAGTTGAGCACCTTATCAAGCAAATTATGGAACGTCCCTATCTCCGCACCCACTTCCTTTCACCTTGGATTCCGTTCTACGCTCTTCAACACAGTGAATTAAAACGCAAAGTAGTAGTCGCTCCCTGCCACGGCTGGGTACATGTCCTCGCTTTTCCTGAAACAAAGGAACTATCACTGCATCATTTTCAACGAAGCGGTGACGTCCCTGTCGGCGTAGTCCTCAACATGATTGAGTACGCGGCTCTTGGTATGCTTATCGCTCGTGAAATCGGATACACCTTTGTAGAGTATGTACACACTATTTCCGATGCACACCTCTATGAAAGTCAGATTCCTTTTGTTGAAGAGCTTTTGAAACGAGAACCTCGTCCTTTCCCTACTGTTACGCTGGATGAAAAAATCACTACTGTTTTAGACGCTCGACGAGAACACTTTACGCTCACAGACTATAATCCGCATCCGCATATGATTATCCCAACTCCAATTTAAGAGTATGACGAAGGAAGACAAAAAACATGTAAATCTCGACCACGCGCGACAGGCGCACCAAATAGCGGTAATGAAAAAAATTGTCGCAGATAATAAATGTCCCTTCTGTGTGGAAAATTTAATGCAGTACCACACAAACCCGATACTCAAAGAAAGTGAACACTGGATTTTGACAGAAAACCTTGCTCCGTATGATGGCGTGAAAAAACACTACCTCCTTATTTCTAAAAAGCATTGCACTGGTTTCTGGGAATTATCACCTGAAGCACAAGTTAATTTGTTTGAAATGTTTAACCACGTGCGAATAGATGATGCTATGGCGGGTGGCACGATAGTCATGCGTTGGGGTGACACAGGGTACAATGGTGCCACCGTTACCCACCTCCATGCTCAGCTCATTTTTGGAGCCTCTCGAGAAGAAGGAGGTGAAAAGATACTTACTGCACTTGGGTATAAAAGTAAAAAGTTATAAAGTTCATAAAGTAGAAAGTAACAAGTAAACCCCGTAACAACGGGGTTTACTTGTTACTTTTATGAACTTGAAACTTTGCACTTTTAACTTTCAACATTAAACTTTCAACTTTCTTGTACCAGCACCACTTCTATCTTGTACGCTTTGAAAATATCCTCAGCATCAAGCATGGAGTACCCATCTTTGTAGTACACTTTTACTACACCCGCTTCCGCAAGGAGGCGGGCGCAGTTTGCACATGGAAATGTGGTTGCATACACTTCCGCACCCTTAAGACTTACTCCATCTCTGGCAGCCTGTGCCACGATACTCGCTTCACTGTGTAGCGATGTATAAATCTCTGAATGTTCTCCTGCGTCAAAGTTATCTCGTGGATTACCTGCCGCAAAGAGATTGTAGTCTGTGGGAAGATATTTAATGTGTCCTGTGTAGAGTACCTTTCCTTCACTTACCGCCACCGAACCTATCTGACGCCACCAATCAGCACTCTTCTGCGCCTCGTTCTTTGCAATCTGCATGAACTTTTTATCTAGCTCTTTTGTTGAAATAACACAATCTGGTGCAACAACAGTTTCCCGCAACGTAATAGGTTTGTCCCAGCGCAAAAATACGTTCTCGTACGTTACAGGGCAATCTGAAAAATACTTGGACGCAAGTTCATGACTTATCTCTTCATCGGGCATGATAATAGTTGCCTTTTCCTTTTGTAGTTTTTCCATTACCTCTTTCGTCAACACTTCTACATGTTCGAAAATCTCAAGCCCTTGTACCGCACGGACCATATCCGAGACTGACAATTGCCGGAGGTCCCGTATCAATCGTGGAAATTCTTCGGAGACAAACTCAGGCCCCACAAGGTATATCGTTCCCCCATGCTTTTTGAAAAGTTTCGCGTACCCTTCATGGAGGACGGGAACGTATGCAACAAGGTGGTTCATTCTGGTTTTCTAAAATTATTAAGCGTATGCAAAACCACCTCGGGAATTTTCTGCGTAAGCTCGCGAGCAAGTTCATCGGCACCCTCAATAGTGAAGAATCTGATACGCGCAGTTGTACTCGTCGGAGCCTGTTGTGGCAAGGTGACTATTTCTTCGCAGTACTTTTTGTAGGCAAGTACATCTTTCTTCGGAAAGTCCTTTGTCGAAAGTGAGGTTACCAAGACATGGGGACGTACGACACGTATCAACTCGCCTATCTCTACCCCTACATCTCGCTGAGTCAGAATCGTTACATGGCGCAAATGTGCGAGCATGTTGATTCTTTCCTGAAACGGTACGACAGGACGATTGGGACCTTTCCGTACCCGAGTAAACTCGTCAGTGTCTACGCCAACGATAAGCACATCCCCATAGGTCAGGGCTTTCTCCAGATATTTTGCATGACCAACATGCAGAAGGTCGTAGACACCTTGTGTGAGCACCACACGCAGGCCTTGTTGTTTGAGATCCTCAACGACTAACTCAAGCTCATCATAATCGCCAATATACCTATCCTGTGTGTGGGAATACCGACTCAGAATTTTTTCTATATTTACCGAGTGCCCTTTTTTGATTTTTGTACTCGTTCGCATGATTTCCGTAACTTTATAGGTAGAGTATATCGCCACTTTTTACTACCTCCAACAAAGACATGCACCGTATAAAGTGGTATAAAACAACTATGAAAACACCTATCATTAGCCTAGTCGTAGCCATGAGCAAGCAGACGCGGGCTATAGGAAAAAATAATGACCTACTTTGGAAAATCCCACGTGATTTGAAACACTTCAAGGAGGTAACATGGGGGCACCCTATGATTATGGGACGTGCAACATTTGACTCGATAGGTAGAGCACTTCCCAACAGAACCTCGATTGTCATTACACGAAACAAAGAGTGGACACACGATGGAGTACTGGTGTGTCATTCGCTTGAGGAGGCGTTGGAGAAAGCAAAGGAACTTGATACCGAAGAAATCACTATCATCGGTGGAGGTGAAATATTTGCCCTTGCGCTTCCCTACGCCACGCGTATTTACCTCACGCTCGTGGACGATGAGATCGACGGAGATGTATACTTTCCTGCCTACGATGCAAGTCAGTTTAGAGAAATAGCTCGTGAGGATGGTGAATTTGAAGGGATTCGGTTTTCCATCGTAACGATGGATAAAGTAGCGAGTTACGAGTTACCGAGTAACGAGTAACGAGTAACGAGTTACCGCACTTTCGACTTTATAACATTATGAACTTTATAAACTTTCAACTTTTTTTAAAATTACTGTAGAGATTTTGCAAAGAGCATGATTTTTATGTTGACTCAATCGTCTCGTGTATGGCACAAATATCAGTAGAATTACACAGAAGAGACAGTTCAGGGCGTCCGAACAAAATAGAACGAGTTGTATGAATAATACTACGAGAGATATTTTGTGACGGACAACGATGAAGTGTGCCGTATGTGTAAATCCTACAAGTACATGGCGTGTGAGAAGGGTGCGGGCAACTCGGCAGTCTTCTTCAAGAGGCTGGTTTCCATTTCCAAGGGTAGCCTGCCCTTCTCACAATTCGTGTATATATTTCTGCTTTAAAAAAATTATTCTTTTCATGTATCAATTCACAACATTTCATGAACATAGGCATATCAAATACACACCTATAACTGCACCACAAAAATCCGAACAAAAATAGTTCGGACTTTTTTTATCTTCATTTCAGCTTCATGCCTTCTTGGTATTGTTCCCACATATTTCATCACTCATCACTGCAGAGTACACGAGACAATCCTGGAAACATTATTTCGTGTGGGCTGTAGGTAACACCACGCTGAGTGATTACAGCCTGCTATTTGGTCGATACTCCGCTTTACCAAGCGGTACCTATTAAAAACCTTTTTCTATCACTACTACGGTATAGATAGAAAAAGTCAAAAATCATTACAAAAAAAATTAACATAACTAACATGACTACAAAAAAAAGTTTGAATAAAGTAGCAGCAACTGCACTTATTCCTGCTCTTGCACTCGGTATCTTTACCGCACCTGCAATGGCATTTGGCGCTTTTACAACAAACGTCGACGTAGACAACACAAATGACTCGTACGTAGAAAACACATTTTCTGTCCGAGCAAACACCGGAGATAACACTGCAAACGGAGGAATGGGAAGAATGGGTGGCAGGAGTGGCAACAGTGGAAGCAACGCTGGTGACGGAGGTGAAGCTGGTGACGGAGGTGACGGAGGTGACGCTACAGCTGGAGACGGTGCTGCAGCCCTTGCTGAAAGTGGCTACGGAGCACAAGGCGGTAACGGAGGTATGGGAGGCAACACAGGTGATACGGGTAACGGAGGTAACGGAGGTAACGGAGGTATGGGTGGTTCTATTACCACAGGAGATGCATTTGCAACAGTACTCATTGACAGTGACATAAACGACAACCTTACAGAAGTAACTATAACTCCTGAGAGCGATATGTACGATGAGGCTTTCGAGTCTGCAGACAACTACTACGAGCGACATCTTGCAGAATGGTCACAAGAGTCTGATGAATGGGCTACGGATGGACTACTCACTGACACAAGTGGAAGTAGCTTCGAAGAAGAATCTAGCAGTGATGACCTAATAGACGACAATCACTGGGAGATGTACACCAAAACATACGTACCTGTTGAGACAAACGTAGATGTAAACAATGACAACTCAGATGAGGAATACAACTCTGGTGAAGTCGAAGCTGAAACTGGAAACAACACTACAAACGGCGGTGACGGCGAAGAAGGTGGAGAGAGTGGAACCAGTGGTGAAGACGCAGGTGACGGTGGAGACGGAGGCGAAGGTGGAGAAGGGGGTGACGCTGACGCTGACGGATGGGGTGACGCAATGGCTACTGCACATGACGGTGGTGCAGGAGGTGACGGAGCTGAAGGTGGCGACACTGGTTCAACTGGTGATGCTGGCGATGCTGGTCACGGAGCTGAAGGTGGCGTAATCGTTACAGGACTTGCTGACTCATATGCAAGTGTTGTGCGAGTAGCGAACCGAAACGTAACACGAATTACTCGGTAATGTTTCGAGCTGGGGAGGGAAAAATATCTATTATTTTTCCCCTTCCACTAAGGTCTCCACACTTTAGTTTACGTTGAGACCTTACGGAGGGTAATTCGAACACAAGTACCATGCAAGGACATTATATATTCACAGCAGCGACAATAGCTCTACTAGTGCTCACTGCTCTCTGTGTTTATTCACCTGCAGAGGCAGGAAGTGTACAGAACAACTTCACGGTTCGAGCAGGGAGCGGTGGCAATACGGCAGAGGATGGTGAGATTGTAACAGGAGAAACAAAATCTTCTGTCGATATCAAAACCACAGTAGACGGTGAAGTCGTTGAAGAAATTCACGAAACATCTACCGACGGATACCTGCGCATTGAAAGTACGGTCATAAGCAACAACCAGAAATCATTTGCAACAACCACAGTAGAGGCACGTACTACACAAAACGCGAGTGGTACAAACACATTTACCGATGAACCTGTTGTCTACACGACATCACCATCAACCATTATCACCTTAACAGAGACATCCAATGAAAGTTCGACAGAGTTTGAAAGTACCGAACACACTTCCTTCTTTGCTCGCCTATTCACAAGAATCTCTACCACATTTACGTATGTACTATCTAGACTATTTTCATAAAAAACGAATTGCGGTACGTCTACGCATGGGCTTTGTAGTCCTTTTGTTCGGACTCCTTGCACTCAGTGGGACTACACAGTTTTATGTTCATGCACAAAACTCCGAGGAACAAACTCTAGAAACGGTTGAGCAACCAGAAGAAACAGCGTCTACCACACAGGACGGTGATCAAGGTGAAGCCACCGCAAATACAGAAGATGCAGTCACTGGTGGTGAAGACGGTGAACTACCTGAAGCAGAAGGAGATGTACTTGTCGACACAGGAAACGCAACATCTGAACTCACAAGTACAACGACACAAAACACCAACGAAACAGATGCTACAGTTGCAACAGGCACAGCAACAGGCACCTCTGAAACGACCGTCACCAACAACAACGATGCAGAAGTGGATTTTGGAGGAGAGGTAACGGCTGAAACTGGTTCTAATACCGCAACCACAAGTAGTGGTTCTGCCACGATACATACTGGCGATGCGGTCAGTAGTACTAATGTGGTCAATGTCATCAACACAAATATTTTTAACTCAACAGGACTGTTCTACTTTTTGAATATGCTCCTCGGAAACATCTCACTTGATATGCGCAACTGGTTCTCAGTACTCACGGGAGACACGCCTGTAGAAGGAGGTTGTGTCCTAGGCGAGGAATGTCCAGACAGTGAGACAACCGTGACCATCACCAACACGAATAATGCCGTGGTGAACAATGATGTCACGGTGACTGCAAACACGGGAGACAACGGTGCGAGCGCAAGTGCCGGAGACGCATCAGTCCACACCGGAGATGCTTATGCATCGGCAAACGTACTTAACCTCGTGAATACCAATATCACCGACAGCAACTATCTCCTCATGACTGTCAACAACTTCGACGCTGGTACAGGTAACATTATCTTCCCTGGCGCTGACTGGTTTAACGAACTGCTCGCACAAGGGAGCAACCCTGCAGTGGGTAGTCAGACGACCGTAACCAACAACAATACTTCAAACATTACTTCCTCTACCACGGTGGGGGCCGACACTGGAGGAAATACCGCTTCAGGATCACAAGCTTCTATTGAAACAGGTAACGCTGTTTCAAACGCAACCGTAGTAAACAAGGTGAATCAAAATATCTTTGGCAATTCCCTTTCCCTTCTCTTCCGCATTCATGGTGACTGGGCAGGTGAAATCTTTGGCCTCCCTCAAGGTATGAGCTGGCGAGAAACAGCCGATGGAGTCGAGATTTTCTTTGATGAGTCAGGATTCGCTACCACCCCAGCGGGAAGTACCGACAACCTTACTGTTACCAACAACAATACTGCGGAAATTAACAATAACGTGTCAGTATTTGCGCTCACTGGCGATAACGAAGTAGCAGCTGATGGTGACGCCACGATAAAAACAGGCGATGCAACCGCTGCCGCAAACATAGTGAACGTGGTAAACACAAACGTCCTCGGTCGCAACTGGGTACTTGCTATTTTTAACATCTTTGGAGACTGGAGTGGCAACATCACCTTTGGACAGCCAGACCTCTGGGTAGGTACGCGTGCGCTTGACTCAGGGGCGCTTCAAGGTGGTTCATGCTTCTCGTATGAGGTAACCATCAACAACCTAGGTGACGGTGATGCGAGCGATGTTATATTGAGCGGTGTCTACAACAAAAATCAACAAACAATTGAAATATCTGCAGGTAACGGCACGAGCACAGGTAGTCAGCTACGGTATAACGTTGGCGACCTTGATGCGGGAGATACTTCTGTAGTTATTCTTCCTGTCTGTCTCTCCGGTTCGGTATCTCCACAAACTACCGTTACCACAGAATTTGAAGTAGATAGTGAGGAAGAAGACGCAGATGAAGCAAACAACCGTGAGGTTATCGGTGTCACCACACTCGGCTATGTAGGTGGTGGAGCACTGCGACTTGGACCAGCAAAACTCACTATTACAAAAACCGCCGATCAAGAGACCGTACTCGCGTCTAGCTCCGTCACGTATGAAATAACTATTACCAACAAGGGCGACCCCGTCTACAATGCACTGTTGATTGATACCATTTATGATGAGGCGGGCAAACCGGTGCATGAGCAGAGATGGGGGCTTGATGTCATTAAAAGTCACGAAACTATCGTAGTTTCCTACGACGCGTTCTTTAATGGGTCTACCACCCCTGGAGTGTACACCAACAAAGCATTTATCTCGGGCACTGACAGACATCCCGACTACGAGCACAGTCTTGGAAATGCCGTAGACTCCCCTGTCGCTTCGGTAGCAGTGCGTGTAAGTGCTAATGAAGAAGAGGTAACACCAAAAGTGTGCTCACCTCTCCTTACGACATACATTAAGTACCTCGATGAGAATAACAATCCTCAAGAAGTTGGAAAGTTGCAATTCTTCTTGCGAACCATTGAGGGATTTAAGAACCTCACCATAAACAACACGTATGACGAGGATACCTACAATGCTGTCCGCGACTTCCAAGTGCGCTATGCAGATACAGTACTCGCACCATGGGGCATGACGACTCCATCAGGATACGTATACTTCACAACACAGAAAAAAATCAATGAGATATGGTGCAGTGACTTAGACTTCTCTCTTACTGATGAACAGAAAAACGAAATAGAAGAATTTAAAACTCGTACGCGAAACTTCATAGAAAGAAGAATCGACATTCCCGAGGAAGAATTTGAACGGTTTGGTGTAGCCCCTACTGAGACCGAACCTTCGACACACATCGCCGTGGCTGTAGAGTCAGAACCTATACGCGATGAGGACGTAACACCTCCTACACCGAAACCAACACAGGTGGCTGCGGTAAGTGAGTCATTCGCTTCACCATCGACACGAGGTCTCTGGAGTACTGTACGTAACCGAATCACCTCTTCATTCTCCTGGCTACCGTTCTAAGCTTTACACAATTTCTAAGAAAATAAATTACAGTATTAATACTAGATTAATACTGTAATTCTTTATCCTCTAGTTTTCAGAAACTTATACACAAGGTGCCCACAGCTTATAAACAGCTTACCTCCCCTTCAAAAGGGCGTATCGTATGAGTAACCCGATACTAAGTACACCTAGGGGAATACTTGAACATGACCAACCAACGGTAAGTGTGAGGAGAAGTGCGAGTATGAGTGCGCCAAGCATGGCCTGCATCGTCCGCGTCAACGGAAAAGACACGGTTACAAAAAGAAGTGCGAAACCAACGAACATCCATACCCACCAGACCGTACCACATGCCTTAAGAGATACGACATCTCCAAGAGCAGTAAATACGTTTGCCAGTTGCATGACACTGTCTTCTTCCTGAGGTTGATCCCCTTCTTCTTCAATTACTTCTTCTGCAACTTCTTTCTCATCTGAAACTTTTTCAGTCTGTAGTGGTTGTCCTTTTGAATAAAAGAGCAGTTCATCTGAAAGTACCCACATATCATCGTTTGATACTCGACTGGCAACACGACAATAGTGCGGACCGGGTACTAAATGCGTAAGCGGAACACGATGCTCTCTAGTACTACTAATCACTACTTTGGTACTCCATTCATATCCAAAGTGCGGAGCATCACGATCAAGTTCTTTTGAGGTCAGACTACACACAACGAGACCCTGTGCAGGAAGATTCGTGTTCCATACTATTTCTGCCATTCCCGCCGGAGTATCTACTTTTTTAGCTTGTAGGTCCGCAAGTTGGAGATCTGTTTCTACACGCCGCACCACAGATGGTTCTTTCGAATCTTGTGTCGTTACTTCTATCTCAGGTGCTCTCGGTGCAGTATCGGTACTACTTTCTGGTTCACGCTCAGTATCACAGTTCAGGCACCGTCCCCCACCAGATCCTTGTGTATCTGATATTTCTTTCGTACATTCACCCCGCAAGCTCACATACCCAGGAGGGATAACGCTCTGCACACCTTCAATATTTGAGCATACATCAGTCACTTCTTCTTCAAGAATAATCACGGTAGTCGTAGCGACATTACCGTATACAGCTCCATCAAACGCAGTAAACTGAAAAGAGTCATTCCCTACAAAACCAGTCGTAGGTGTATATACAACCTTGTTCCCCGCAATCGCACTCTGTGTTCCGTGAACCGGAGGTGTCGTAATAGAATAGGTAAGCGTGTCACCGTCACTATCAGTGAGTTCACCCAGTAACACCTCAATAGATGTGTCGATCTGTGTTGTCACAGAGATATCCGTACTATAGGGAGAGGTGTTTTTCACTTCCGACTCATAGTTACCAAAGTTGCGTTCACTTTTATTTCCGTTACTCGTCATTGCCACATCATAGCTACCATCCTCCATTCCTCCGGTTCCTGTATCTCCTGCGGTTGGGTCTGTACGCACCCACCCTTTTTTTACCAACTCTCGAATGGTGTACGTCCCAGGTCCGAGATTAGAAAATAAGTACCTTCCGTCCACACCTGTTACAGCAGATATCTCCCCGTCTTCATCGAATCCTCCACTGTTATTTGCATCAAGGTACACAAGCCAATTTTCCAAAACTATTTCTTCTTCGTCATCCTCACCGTTCTGATTCGCATCGTCATATACTTTTCCATGAATGCGTCCACCTTGAAAATTCCCGAAGTCCAGTCCCGTAATAGGCTCACCTGACATCACAATCTCATACCCAAAGTACCCGTTGCCACAGTCGTACGTATCGTTCGGCAGTGTTTGCATCCATTTGGAATCGTACGCTTCACACACTTGGTACGTGCCAGCCGGTAATTCAGTAAAGGAATACGAACCATTTGAGCTTGTTGTGGTCGATATACTCACAGTCCCCGTGAGGAATACATTCCACACTTGTCCCCCATCACCCGAATCTTGTACAGTGTTTCCATTTACATCTTTAAATATGACTCCAGATAGCGAACCAGGTACCTCTTCTGCAGAGACCCACATTCCCCAAGAAAAAATAAAAAACACTCCAAGAACAATAGGTAGTTTTTTGAAAACATTTCTCTTATTCATAATGATTTATTACACAAAAATAATTCCAATGCTGAAACCATTGTAAAAGAAATTATATAACCACATAGACATTACCCAAAATCATACTTTAGTACACGACCGTGTACTAAAGTAAACTTTGACTTATGGTACTATTAGCGCATGATCAAAAAGGTACGTTTTGACAGCACCACTCACCAACGCATGGGTGCCATAAAGAAGAAGGTGTTACTGCTGCTGTATGCAGGTATTGGACTCGGGCTTACGCGTAGACCGGATAAGCAATGGCAAATAATACGCACACTGTCTAAAGAATGGAAAGAAATACATAGAGCAACATTACATCGTGCCGTAGAGTCACTGTATCAGTCTCATTTGGTAGAAAAAAAGAAAAACAAGGACGGCACAACAACTATGATACTTACTCATGAAGGGCGACGAACAACACTTCACTACAAACTTGAGAACATTACATTGAGTAAAAAAAAGAAGTGGGATGGCAAATGGTATGTAGTTATGTACGACATTCCAGAAAAGAAACGTGCACTAAGAGAAATTTTATTTAACAGATTGAAAACAATGGGATTTGTTGAATTACAACACTCAGTTTTCGTATATCCGCATGATTGTAGGAGAGAATTAGAGTTTGTTATTGAGGCGTATGAAGCTCGAAAATACATTCGATGTATGGAGGTAACATATATTGACGATGAATCAGTACTAAGAAAAAAATTTAAAATACACAAAGTACAGTGATTTGCATAAACATCACTTTAACACACGACCGTGTGCTAAAGTGACAAAACACAACCTACTCAATTTAACTCACTTTCAAGAATAAATCGAACAGTAGCACTCGCACTTGCCTCTGCGGCAATGCGAAATGTTGCATCAGTTCCTCCATCATCAGCAAAATCACTGGCACTTCGAAATGCTAGAAATGGTACACCAAACTCTTTCGCAAGTAGTGCTATGGTTGCGGTTTCCATATCTACGACACTTACTCCATTTGGAAGTGTCGTTCGGTCTGATACAAACGAGTCCACCGTTGCTCCTAGAGGAACCACACGTACACCTTCAAATTGTTCCATTTTTTTTATCAGATCTGCATCTGTTGTAACTCGCTCCCCTGTTCTTACATCCAACCATTCCCGTGCAACAACAGTATCACCAAGCTGAAGTGCTGTATCAACACCACCAGCTACGCCAGAAAATACTACCCTATCGATTGTAAACGTAGTCAGTGTTTGGCGAATCACTTTTTCTACCTCATCAGGCCCCACACCACTTAAAAACATAAGAATATTCTTCCCTTCAAGATTTCCTACGGTATACGCTATTCCTCCACTCGTGCATGTCTCATTACCTTCTAGCAAATCCTTGAAGGGTTCTGATTCAAGAGCAATCGCTGTAACTACAGCTATATAGGTAGTACTGATTATTTCGTCACTACACGGAGGAAGTGTCTCTCGCAACATGAAGAAACCAAGTGTGCCGAGCAATACGATTCCAGTAAATAGCTGCAGTAATTTTTTCATATAGTATAAGACCTACGCAAGCAGATGCTGTTCAAGACGCGCAAGCAAAATACTGCGAGGCGTACAAATCGTACGGTAAGTAGCATTTTGTGTAGCGCAACGATGAAATGCGACCATTTTTTGTTCGCCGCAGGCGTTACAAAAATGAAGTACTCTTGTGGTGCGCTGCTTGCGTAGGTCTTATTTACTGTACAATAAGGAGGTCTCTCAGCCTATAGTACGCAGATTTATGTGAACCATCAAAACGAATAATACCGAAAAAGTTTTCTACTGTAGATTCACTGGTCCCTAAGTCCTGATAGCTGTACCAGAAAAGCGGACCTGTCCATGCGTGGTCTCTCTGTGCTTGTATCGCAAGTTCAAGCAACTTGGCTTGATACTCCTCTGTTACATGATCGGGTATTGACCACGGTACATGCGTACTATTTGAAGCGATACTCCCTGGGCCTCCAGTCGGTGCACCATACTCGGTGAGCCAAATCTTTTTATGCGCATCACCATGCTCGCGCATACTTGCTCGCAGATTCCATTCTGTTTCTGCCATCTGCGACCAAGCATTGGTCTTATCCAAATCATTGGGACCAAGCGGGAACGAGTACGGATGAAATGCTAACGCATCAAAATATCCCCCTGCTCCATGCTCATACATTCCTTCCAAAAATTCACGAGCAGTGATATTACCTCCTTTGGTATCAGTAGGAGCGAGTCCACCACTCAATACCATTGCCTCTCCATCTACCTCATGAATGGCTATGTATGTATGTTTCAGTAAATCTGTATACCGAGCATAGTCCGCTCCGCTTGCCCAGAACTTTCTTATATTGGGCTCATTCCAGATTTCCCACACATGCACACCTTGTGGGGCGTACCGTAGTACAGCAGTTCGAGCGAACTCTGCAAATTCTTCCGAGTTTGCAGGTGGGCACTTGCTCGTACCACAAGATGCATCTCTGGCCCACTCTGGCGTATACGTAATAATAGGTAGCACTGCTATTCCCCGGTCACGAGCTTCGCGCACAATTCTATCAAACGGTTCCCACACAAAGACGTCCTTGGATGTCGGCTGAATACTATTCCATGCCATGTCGACACGTATCCATCCCACTCCAAGTGATTTGATATCATCAAGTACTTTCTCTAATTCTTTTTCACTTACTACAGACATTCTCTCTCCTAACGCGATTCCAAACGTGTAGTTGAGCTTCTTCGCTCTTCGTTCTGGAACCACATATTCTGGAGTGGTTACCGGTTTCTGGTCTTGTAGTTCATCTGGTATAGGAGGTACCTCGATATCTATCTCAAGGTCAAGTTCCTTACGTTCCAACTCTTCTATATATGGAATCCTTCTAAAATCAACATCGTAGTATAGATACACCAATCCTACACAAGCAAGTATACCTGTAATTATAAGTATGAGGTTGAGTTGTCTCTTCCTCTTTCGTTCTAACGCGTTGTGTTCCTTTTGAATCCCCATGCTTTCCAGTATACCGTACGATATCGTAATAACACGTTCTTACCTAAGGACTCGCACACCAGTATCTGTTTGCGTTTTTCCATATCTCGTGTTATAATAAATGTATTATGAAAGAAGTATTTCTTAGGTATTACGCAAACATACTCCTACGAAACTCACTCTATCCAATGCTTGCAACTGCAATAGCATCTCTTTTTGGATTTTTATTTTGGATATTCACGGCGCGATTATATGCAGTCGAATCTGTGGGGATTGCTGCAACACTTATCTCTACCGTAGGTATGCTAGGAGTCTTCTCTCTCATTGGATATGACTCTTCCACGGTACGATTTCTTTCTCACGAAAAAAACAAAAATGCTGCCATCTCTACAGGTTTTGGAATTATTGCACTATTTTCAGTAGTTCTCTCTGGTACGTTTGTGCTTTCTGTAAAATATATATCTCCTTCGCTTGCCTTTATACAAGAGAATACACTTATAGCGTTTCTCTTCATATTCTTTACCACCATGACCGCTCTCAATGTATACACCGAGGCGGTTTTTCTTGCATACAGACACACGGTATACACCTTTATAGTGACCATTGTGTTCAGTATGGTAAAGGTACTTCTTCCGTTTGCCTTTGTAGAATTTGGTGCAATCGGAATATTTAGTGCAGCTTCCTTGTCTCAAGTGGTAGGGTTAGTGCTGAGCGTGATGCTTCTTATGCAACATTTTTTTTACCGTCCCTCTTTCGTGTTCGATACGTCCGTCATAAAACGTTTTTGGAAATACAGCGCAGGCAACTACGTAGCTGATATCTTTAATTTCCTACCCCTTGCCCTACTCCCCATCCTTGTTACCAATATACTTGGTGCTGAACAAGCAGCGTACTACTACGTGGTAGTTATGATTGCCGGATTTCTGTACGTGATTCCTGCAAGTACAATGCGTTCCCTTTTTGCCGAGGGTTCGCACGATGAAAAAAGCATTCCTAAAAATATTCAACAGTCACTCACCACTACCACACTATTGCTGACGCCTCTGGTACTTCTGCTCCTGCTTATCAACAAATACATTCTTGCACTCTTTGGCTCAAGCTATACCCTCTCCGGGACTACGTTTCTAAACATTGCAGTACTCAACAGTATCCTTGTGACCATCTCCGTACTCTATGGTTCACTCTTTCGACTCTCAAACGCTATCCGCGCACTCATCATCCGTAGCGTCACCTATGCAGGAAGTACGCTACTTTTGGCATACTTCCTACTTCCTCGTGGGCTTGAAGGAGCGGGATTAGCGCTTATTGGGGGAAACGTATTCGCTATTATTGTGAGTCACGTCGCGTATATAGGTCTCGCACCTCACGACAACAGGAACACGTTTTTCACATTCAAAAACCTACCGTCTCGAATACGAGCACGACTTAACGATTACTTCATTTGGCCGTTCAAAGCGTTCCTTGCGGGGAAAAAAGCATACTATCGTGCTCGACGACGACCCGGACATGAACCCAAGACTATTCTTTTTTATCCTGAAGCGCCAAAAACATTTCATACGCTTTATAAAATTTGCCACTACCTAGGATGGAAAATAATTACCAATCCAAAAAAACAGAGCGACATCTGTATCTTTTTTGAGGATGCAACATACAGAAAAGAGTACCCCGTACTCTTGGAGCGCAGCAAAACACAGCGTGTCATAAACTTACATTGCACAGACATTAGCAAAAAACACGTAGATGAAGTATTTGAAGAGGTCTTTGGGCACAAGATGTCACTTGATCCACGAACACATACTGGTGTGTGCGTCCGCAAATCAAACGTCAACGCTGTCCATGATGGGGTAGTTCTACCATGCCCACGTGAGCCAGAAGAAGGGTATGTCTATCAAAAACTTATTGATACAGTCAACAAAAACAATAGAGCAACTGACTTACGTATACATATTTTTAATGACACCATACCTGTGGTTCTGGAACGATATAAAGAGATTGATGACATTTTTAATTTTACCGTTGGCGCAACTTTTTTAGAAACCGATGAAGCACTCACCAAGGATGAGCAGGAAAAAGTGGTACTTTTTTGCAAAAAAATGGGGCTTGAGTATGGTGAACTCGACGCCTTACGATCAAAAGACGACGGGTTGCTCTACATAGTGGACGTGAACAACACTCCTTCGGGGCCTATTGGACCACTTTACGCAAACAATCTTGGTATCAAGCGATGGTTCTTAGAGTTAGCGGAAGCGACCAAACGAGAGTTCCTCCTTTCACCACGATAGCTTCTTACTGATACTTTTGTCGTATAGACTCGTACAGCTCTACGACACGTGAGGCATACACCTCAATCGAAAATGCTTGAGCGTTTTGTACTGCCTGTTTTGATAATCTTGTAAGAAGTTCTGTGTCTCGAAAAAGAAGCAGACACTTTTCAGCAAGTGCCTCAGCAGAGCGAGGCGGTACCAAGAAACCCGTTGCTCCATCTTTGAGCCATTCAGAAACACCCCCGACATCACTTCCGATAACAGGTCTACCGACACTCATCGCTTCAATTCCCACTTTCCCAAAAGGCTCAGGCCATACAGACGGAACAACAACTACTGTTGCGTACTCGTACAACTCTCGGAGTTCGTCTCTTGTTTTATGACCTACAAAGGTGACACTCTTTTCTACACCAAGCTCTCGCGCCACATCTTCCAAGACACCTCGATACTCACCTTCTCCTGCTATGGTGAGCGTCACTTCCGGTTCTGCCTTTACGACACACGACATAGCCTGCAAGAGATACTCCACACCTTTAATCTTTTCAAGCCTGCCTGCGTACAAGATATTTTTATGGCTCTTCTCAATTTCTTTGTATGCAAATAGTTCTGTCGCATTCTGTATACACACACTTTCTATCCCCTCTTCGCGCAACTTGTCTTGCATGTAGCTACTCATTACCAAAAACGTATCTACATTCTTACATGCATACTTGTAAACAGGTCGTACAACAAACTTGTTATACAGAAAATGTACCCATCCTCGGATATTCAGATATTGCTTCTCAAACACCTCGGTACCTTTTTTAAAGAAATTTCTCGGGTATGCCCACAAGAGTAAGTTTGATGTATACTCCTCCGCACCATGGACGGTCATTATCGTAGGGTAGTCTTTAAGCAAGAACAAGACAGACGGCGAAACCGAGTACATAGTGTGCAACTGCACAATATCTGGTTTATAGGTACGTAGTACCTTTTTGAGTGCGCGGTAGGAATGCGGGTACCATGCTCTATAGAATATGCGCAATAAAAATGGCTGGGGCTCAAGTGCAAGAAACTCGAAGTCACTGAAGTGCGTCATTTCCTTTCCCGCATCACTCGATAAAATTTTAACGGTATGCCCCATTGTGGTGAGTAAAGGGTTAAGCAAAACCATACTGTTTTCAGCTCCACCACTCTCATATCCCAGACTCGTAATGCGTAATATTTTCATACCATTTAACTTTTTTCAATTCTACACTTCTCGTGGGTCATAACAGTAATTTTTAATTTGAAATTTTTAATTTTTATTGAACGCATTAATGCTTTAATTTTTTAAGTAAAACGTATTTTTTCAAATTTAATCATTGAAAAATTCATTACAAATTGTAAATTAAAAATTTCAAATTAGTAAGCAGTCTACTTATATATACGAACCGTAGCGTTTCTAAACACCACTTCTTTGTTTTTTTCCAGAAACTCTACAGGATACTCATACCGCAACAAATCTCCATCATACATAAGGACTGCGACTCTTCCCTTGAGCACTGCGGGTCCGACAAAAACATATGCATCTTTCTGAATACTTCCGGGAAAAATATCTCCTGAAATTGGCGTCTCAACTACCGCTTCCAGCTTCTTTTTACCAAACCTATCAGCATGTATGAGAGGCACCATGCCAGTACGTTTTCGGTCTTCTTCCACCCTGCTTTCCAGCCACTCAATAGCAACTGCTTCATCAGGAGTAACGACATAGTGGTCAAAATCATTTCCCAGGTTGTTGAGATGTACTGCAGGGATATTGCCTCCCACCAGCTGGGTCAAGAAACCTGTCGCATACAGAAAGAAAAGAATCATCAGAAGTCCCGAGAAGCGAAACACGTACTCAGTATCTATCTGTCGAGGAGTGAGTTTAAACAATGCGAACCACCATTCTGCTATCCATGCAAAACCTTTTGCGACTACAAGCGTACCAACCACCATAAAAGGAGCTAAAACAAACATGGATTGTTGCATAGCGCGGAACACGCCGTACTCTCGTGAAAGCAGAGGTACCACGATACAGAGCACGATAAACACGATACTATACACAGCCAGTAAATACATCTCCCCGTCCACATTTCGTATCCATTTTTTACGAAAGAGCACGAAGAGCAATCCTATAGGCACAGTCACCTGCATCACCTTCGCCAATACTTTTCCAAAGCTAATGACAAGCTCACCAAGGGGTATGCTACCAAAAGCTACCGCACCAAGTGCGGTAGGAGGGACTTCTTGCTCTACTCTCGGAGAGAACCGATACATTTCATATGTACTTGAAGCATAGTACCTATCAGGATTTTCTTCGCGCATCTCGTTGACTACAGTACTCACATACTCTGGAAGGGTTTTGTGCGTGGTGCCTCGAGAAAATGTAAAGAAGACAAACACATCAGGAGAATGTGCGCTCCCATCAAAACCTCCTTGAATCGCGTACCAAATATTACCTGCGACCTCTTTGACGTGTCCGTCAGTGTCAGTGATGACACTAGTCCAAAGCACACTGAGCAGAAAGAGAACGGTCACCATGGTTACGGTTATTTTTTTCTGTGAGAAGAATTGCACATTTGCAGGTGAGATACGTGCCAAGGTACGTGCAGCACCTACCCCCGTCTTAGCTAAAAACACCATAGAGATACTTACCAACCCAAAGATAAACAGTACCGTGTATGTCGTAGAGTAGTGGGACAAAATAACTCCTATTCCCATACACATAAAGATTGCCTGCCGAAGCCAGAGCACTATTGCTTCCTCAAAGAGCACGAGAAGCATGAGCCCAAAAAAGAGGAATGCTATCTCTTGGCGCACAAGAAAAGGCATATCTTGAAAGAAGGTTGGGAATATGACAAAGAAGAGAGTTGCAAGCACCGCTGTTTTTTGTTCTAACCATTTTCGACTAAGGAGAAAAACGATAACCGCTACGAGTGCAAAAATCATCTGAAAAACAACCTTATACACATACACATCGGGTACATGCAAAGCATTAGCAAGCATGGTAGGTAGTATCGTAATAGAGAGACATGCATTGTATGCATCGACATACATGGAATGGCTCCAGAGTCCCGCGTTTTTGGCAAGTTGAAACACAAAAAACTCACGCTGAATATCATGACCTGAAATAAACCACCCTCGAAGCGAAGTCATGAGAAGTAACGCAAGGGAGACGAGATAGATGAGGAAGGGTAGCACGTTGGTACTTACTCTCTCTGCATTTCGAAACAGGTATACACTGAAAAGGGATAGTCCAAAGAGAAGTGCCATAACATACTCATTCCCTCCTCCATTGTTGAGACGAAGTGGTCCTACAATACTGAGAACAAAAAAAGCGCCTGCTATGCACACTACGACCACATCAAAACGTGTGTGTCCTACTACATAGCGAGGTACGGTTATGAACCGAGGAGTAAATCTCTGATATACCATATATACAAGCGTGCCTATGAGCACCACCATCTCAAAAAGAATAGATGCTGTATCTAGTGGGCGATCTACTGAGAGATACGGCAAAACCCAGTTTCCAAACAAACCTATCGTAAGAAGCCATAGGATACTCAACCCTACAGAAAAAACTGTGCGCGAGGCACTATTGAGTTTGTCGAGAGGTAGCATCAAAACCGTGAGGTACCCAGGAAAAAATACCATGAGTGGAATACCGACAAGGTATAGAATTCCGAATGGATTAAGCGAGGTACTTGCAAGCAACACAAACAAAACCATCCACGCAACACTTACGTGAAGAAATGTTTTTTTTGTAACACGTAATTCTCGTATGCTCATATATTTGTGTACACCACTTCGATTTTAGATACGACTACCGGCCAAGAGAGTTCACGCGTAAAAGCTCTCCCTCGTTCTCGCATTGCATTACGTTTCTCTTCATCTCGTACTAAGACATTGAGTGTATTTGCAAACGACTCTGGGCTAGGGTTATCTACCAACTCACCTACACCTCCAACCACCTCACGGAGCCCGAACACATTTGAAGCAACAACAGGAACACCTGCAGCCATAGCCTCAAGCACTACCATAGGCATGCCCTCCTTATCTGAAGGGATGAGGAAGATGTCCGCATTACGATAGTGATTACGTACCTGCTTTGGTGATTTTTTACCTGTAAAAATTACTTTTTTAGGAGCTGTTTTTGCAGCAAGTATTTCTAATGCTTCTCTGTCTTCACCTTCTCCCACAATAGTAAGCTTTGCGTCAAACGTAAGGAGCGGGAACATTGCTATTATTCTATCAATTCGTTTTTGTACAGTGAGACGTCCCACACTCAAAAGGCGTACCACGTCACTTTTTTTTGTATGCATAATCTTAAAATATACAGACCCTATTCCATTCGGGATGGTGTGGATGACATCCCTCTGAACCGCATACGTGGTATGTATAAACTCCTTCTGTTCCTCTGAGAAGGTAAGAACACGGTCAGCTCTGCGCAACACAATACCGAGTACGTGTTTTTTATACTGAAGAAACAGCGGACCAAGTTTCCCAGAAGGTTCAACATCAAGATGAAAATGTATCACTGTACGGAAGCCTCGTATCTTTGCAACAAGTAATGCAATCTCAGGAATGCCTGCTTGCGCAAGGTGCACGTGGAGTATGGTGCCTTGTGGCAATACCAAAAGATGAAAAGGTAAGCTCCACAAAATCGGCGTATGTGCAAACTCGCTACTCTGTAGTCTGCGTAGAATGTAATTCTTATGCCGTTCGACGGTTTCTACTATTTTCCCCCCCAAGGTACTGGTAAAAACACGAACATCATACCCTTTGCGCGCAAGCTCTTTTGCAACCTCACTGGCGACCACTTCCATACCACCGAGGTGAGGTGGGTAATACCCAACGATATGTGCAATGGTCTGGTGTCGCGTCTCTGCTTCAGTAAACACAGTTGCATATGCCTTTGCGCGCTGTACCCAACTAAATCCTTCTTCGACTTTTTTTCTTCCCGCAATACCAAATGCAGTGCTTTTTTCAGGGTCTCTAAGGAACGAAATAATTTCCGCAGTGAGTGCACTCGTATCATCCACCTCCACTAACGTGCCGGTGACCCCCGTGTCAACCAAAAGCGGAACACCACCAACCTGGGTACTGACTACAGGTAACCCTGTTGCCATCGCCTCAGCAATAACCATACCGAAACTTTCGTTCTTTGTCGGCAATACAAAAAGATGCGCTTTTTGGTATTCTTCCACCAGTGCTCGACCATGAAGTCTCCCCTTAAATTGCACCACCTCTTCCAGTCCACGTTCAATAACTTTTTTTTCAAAGTACGATCTTCTCGTACCATCCCCCACCACAACAAGCTGTACATCAGGTATGACAGCTCGCACTTTTTTTATAGCTCGTAGCAGAATTTTCAACCCCTTATGGTCGTCACCTTTACCAAGTCCCGCGACAAACAACACCGTTGGCTTGCTGTTCTTTATTTTTTCATTGGGAACAAATACTTCCGTATCAACTCCCGGGAGTATGGTGGTACTTTTATGCATGTACGATTTGAGGAAATGGAGACGTATAGAATCTGAAGAACAAATGATGTGTCGTGCTCTGTGGAGCACATAACGAAGCAGTACATGTTCGTACAGCCATACCAGCACATCAGCAACAAGTGAACCCTTTTTCATACTTTCTCCGTGATACGTCACCACAAGCGGAATTGCGCGAGGCAGAACGAGTGCCGTCACATCACCTAACCCTGGAACTGGCATATGCACATTCACCACATCTGGTGCTACATCCCGGAGAAGATACCGCACCTTCAAGAACCACTGAAATGAAAAAGGTGTGTTTGATACTTGAAAGTCGTATTGAAGACGATGCACCATACACCCCGCAAACTCCTCACGAGTATCCTGCCCCCCGTCACTTGTCGTAAGTACGACAGGATTCCATGTATCTTTATCTATATTTTTTACTATCTCTGAAACATAGCGTTCCACCCCTCCACTGTGTGGAGGAAAGTACGGAGCAACAAACAAGACTGTTTTTTTACTATCCATAGATTTCTTTGTTATCTACATACTGTACGCCTTCTCGTCCTCCAATATGCCGAAGAACATTCTCTAAACGATTCCAGTCATTATGATCTCGCAGCTCCCCGCTGTGCCCCCACAAATGAAACACGCCCCCTTGTTCTCGTACTCGTTCAAAAATCGCAACTGCAATTTTATCCCATTTTCGATACAATGAAAAAAACGTTCGAAGATTACCTCGAGCAAGCACGAGGACACCCCATACGTCAGACCAATGGTCATACGTGTGCACAGATGTGTGCGTTTCAAGCGCAGAAGTTCGGTCTGGTCGAGTAGAAAAACGCTGTACCGTACGCGCAAGTGAAAATCCAGCATCTTTGACCATAGTAATGTGTTTCTTTTGATAGGCACCTCGCGGGTAACAAAAGCTTGTTATTTTTTTAGATACCAAAGCTTCAAGGTATTGGCGTGAATCACGAATTTCAAAAAATGCATCTTTGTCTTCGAGATGTACAAGCGATCGATGTGACATAGTATGCGCTCCAATTTCAAATTCTTGAGCAAGCATTTTGATCTGTTCATCACTCAACCGATCTTCTTCCTTCAACTCATGGTTACGGGGAGCAATATAAAATGTTCCTTGTATGCCGTACGTTTTAAGAAGTTCTGCAACACGAACATCAAGAACATGTCCATCATCCCAGCTCGTCGTAACCTTCACTATTTTACTTCGTTGTTCCAGCGTACGATATAGTGCAAGTACACTTTCTATGTTTTTATCCCAAGAAAACCGATTCTCAGCAAGACTACGTGAATATGCGCTCATGTCCTCCATGTGTGCAGTATCCGCAATGCATTTTATTATTTCGTCCTTCAATTCCTTGGGGGTTGGGTTACAGAGTACAATCTTGCTTGTATCTAAATCTTCTGAATCATACTCCTTTTCGTAGGTAGTGATTACTGGCAAACCACTTGCAAGAGCTTCTTGCATTGCAAGGGTAAAGAGCTCTCCCTTCGTTGGTGCTACGTAGATATCAGCCGCTGTATATATATCACTCATTTCTTGTTGAGAACGTTCCCCAAGAATATGCACCCCAGGCTCGTGATACCATGCGTGTGGTAATATCCCCGTGCCTACGAAGACAATTTCATACAACGCATTGTCACGAGCTTCGTACAACTCCCTATACCCTTTCTTGGGAACAAATCTTCCCACAAAAAGGATGAGTGTTTTGTGGAGTGGAAGACCCAGTTTTTCTCGGAGCTTGTTTTTTTCTTCATTACCCACGCGACCATACGCATGTACATCTATACCATTACGCACCTCAAGTAGTTTCTGCTCCGGCACACCGGCATGGAGCAAGTAATTTTTGACGATGGGATTATACACAATAACGACTTCGCTTGCCTTAAAAATGAGCGTACCAAATATACGGTACACCAGTTTTTGTACACTACGTACAATGCGACTTGGATGATCCACTAAGGCAACATGCTGTGTAAGCAGGATGGGCTTATGGTAGAGACGTGCAAACAGGTAGGCAAACCACGACGTCATATAAAATACGTCATGCAGGTGCACGATATCCGCACGTCGCACTTCTCTGCGAAGGGTCCGTATCATCCCTACACCTCCTATACTAAATGGGACCCCAAAATATGTTTCAAAAAAATGTAAACCAAATACCCGTTTTACGACTATGCCGTTTTCATTATTTGCCCCTAACTGTTCTCGCTGATGTGCAAACGTCACCACCGTGACCTCGTGCCCTGCGTCATGCGCACTCTGCGCTTGTTTTTGTGCAACAAGTTCAAGACCTCCAGTATGAGGTGGATAATTCATGGCGACGTAGGTAATCTTCATACAACACGCTACGTTATGACTTAAATAGTTTTGGTGTAAATACCACGTACGACATATCTGATTTCCAAAATAGATTTCGTACAAAAACCATCAAGATACGTATTCCATCTCTTACAGGATGCAAGTTTGATACACCGCTCCTGTACGTATAAGTAATGGGTACACAAGAGATACTTTCACCCAAAACAGCCATCTTGGTCACCATGTCCATTTCTATCCCAAAGTCCCGAGCAACGAGATGTGGGTGCAAACGCATTAGAGCTTGGTAATTCCATGCAAAATACCCCGTGAGTACATCGGTCACATTGGCATTATAAAAAAATCGTACAAGAAAAGAAAACATCCAGTTTCCAAACCTGTTAAAGGAGGACATCGCGCCCTCGGATATTTTTCCCGTTAGTCGTGACCCTATCACAACGTTACAAAAGCGTGAGCTCAGAGGCTCAATAAGTCGGAATAGTTCGTGTGACTGATAGGTGTTATCACCGTCAATCATGACCACGTAGTCAGCGTCGTGTGGCACAGACTCAAAACCTTTTCTGATAGCGTTACCCTTTCCAACTTTTGCTTCATGGATAACTATTGCCCCAGCGTCTCGTGCCACCTGCGCTGTTGCGTCATTGGAGTTATTATCAATAACAATTACTTCTAGAGAGTAGCCTGTATTTTTCTTCACTTCGTCAAAGAAACCCTGTACAACTTTTTCCACACCTTCAGCTTCGTTGTGACACGGAACAAGTGCAACTATTTTTTTTGTTTTTGTATTCATAAAACTACAGGTTATCTGTGCGCCTTCTACTAAAAATATCGAGGTTCTTTTGAAAACAACGTTTTCAAATGGGTTAAGTCAGTCTAGACAATGATTCGGGACTGCTATCTAATGTATTTTTTAATCTTAGCACAGAAAAATAATCTCGTCAATCTTTTCGTAATGGTTCAATAGCTTGGACGCACTATACTAGCGTCATATGGCATACACAAAAAATCCCCACATGCCTCGCGTCCGTCGTGATGCAGCTGCAATGG
>LCCS01000007.1:74302-82766 GCA_000998045.1 Parcubacteria group bacterium GW2011_GWD2_42_14 | reverse complement strand
CTTCACGTTCTGTAAAGGTAAGCCTTGTGTATTTGTTCATATGACTGTGAACTATACCGTACGAAGTGTTGCGTTAGAAATTTGAGAGGAAGTAGTATTTTTTACACAAGAGAGTGTAAAACATTTTTAAAATTGCGAAATTAAAATAAAAACAAGGGGTTATTGTCTGAGACAATAACCCCTCGTAACGAAATATAATTTCGCTTTTCTCTTTAATTTCTGATATCAGATGAGTTTCCAAGTCCCATCAGTTCTGGACGAAAAATTCTTTTATCCATCAACTTGGGTTCTCTACGGATAATCGGTTCAAAACCCATATGATCAAGAATGTCGAACAGTAGGTTCACGCCGGGCGCAATTTCAATGAGCTCCATACCCCTCGACGTCAACTGAAAAACGCAACGTTCGGTCACATAGAGTACCTTCTGACCGCGCTTCATCGCGTAGTTGCCACTGAAGGTAATGTGCTCCACTTCACCACTCACGAATTTTCTGGTACCGCCTTCCTGTGCAATGCGAAGATGCCT
Organism: Parcubacteria group bacterium GW2011_GWD2_42_14; assembly: GCA_000998045.1. GTDB lineage: Bacteria > Patescibacteriota > Minisyncoccia > Phycocordibacterales > UBA12088 > UBA12088. The sequence continues at coordinate 82,239 of LCCS01000007.1, read as the reverse complement.
GTCCTCAACCACGGTCTTCAGACCACTCGCAGTGAAACTGCCGACGAAAACGACCGTTTTGGCTGTCTGACTGATGTTGATGAAGCCACCAGCTCCTGCGAGTCTGGTGCCAAATTTGCTCACGTTGACATTACCCTTCCAATCGACTTGAGCCATACCCAGAAAGGTGATATCAAGCCCACCCCCGTCATAGTAGTCGAACTGGTACGTCTGGTCGATAATCGCTACAGCATTGACTCCGACTCCAAAGTTGAGACCGCCGGCAGGGATACCGCCGATGACCCCCGATTCGGTCGTAAGGACGAACTGGTTGAGTAAGCCCTCTTCATTGACCACACTGGCAACGCCCTCTGGTGCGCCAATACCCAGATTGGCGATAACACCTGACTGAAGTTCAAGCGCAGCTCGTCTAGCGATTATTTTACGGTGACCCATCGCCATAGGTGCTATGGATTGAACGGGAACCTTGATTTCACCACTGTAGGCTGGATTGTACTGTACTCCGAAGGTTTGCCAGTGGTTTTCTGGTTCCGCCACAACCACGTAGTCGACGAATATACCTGGTATCTTTACTTGTCGCGAGCTAAGCGAACCAAGCTCGGCTACGCGTTCCACTTGGACTATGACCTTACCACCACTGTTGCGAACAGCCATGGCGATAGCAAGCATCTCCAGAGTGAGCGCCTCCTTTTCCATAGTGATGTTGCCGTCTGGATCTGCGGTGGTGCCACGTAGTAAGCCGATGTTCACCGGTAGTGTTCTGTATGCAAGATACTCCTTGCCATCGAAGTGTATAAGTGTGACAAGATCTTCCGTAGTAGCTTTATTCAGCTTGCCACCACCATTACGTGGGTCGACGAAGGTGCCGAGACCGATTGCGCTGATGGTACGTGGCTTTTTTGCTGCGGTATCCCTGAACATGGTGGAGATGATACCTTGGGGCCAGTTGTAGGCGATAATCTTGTTGTCATTCGCAAGCTTCTGCAATTTGGGTACCAAACCCCAGTGACCACCGATGACTCTGGCTATTAGGCCTTCGTGACCGAGATGATTAAGCCCGCGTTCATTTCCGTCCCCTTGGCCTGCAGCATAGAGGAGGCTCAATCTACGTGGGGTGTTAGTTGTTAAAAAACGATGCTCGAGAGCCACGACGAGTTGCTCAGGAACACCACTGCCTACGAAACCTCCAGTAGCGACAGTGTCGCCATCCTTGATTACATTCACTGCTGTAGATGCACTTACCACTTTACTTTTCATGAAGTACCTCCTTGTGTACAACTTGTTACAGCATGGCTTATTCAAAGAATTCGGAAATGTTGCTTATATAAGCCTTGCCGCCTCTTTGTTCTTATGTAAAGATCAAAATTTCTTGAACTATATAAAATCAAGTTCATTTGTCAATTAATTCACAGGCCTATCTCTTTTGGTTACAGCTTGCACTACTGTAAAGGAGGGCGAGAAAATCATCAGGGATTTAGAAAAAAAATATCCGAGAAAATAGAGTGTTATTCGTGCTTAATTATCTTTATCGCTTTTCCGTTGATTAAAGCGTCGGCTATCTTCTCATACGCCGAATTCAAAATACGCTGATACGTGCTAGTGGTTGCTCCCAACTTTTCTGCTGCGTCTTTCTGTTCCAAGTTACCAATATGACGTAGGCGGTAAGCCTCTATTTCTTCAAGTGTCAATTCAATCACTTCGAGATTGACCATGGGTATGCCTTGGGGTTTAAAAAAAACCACACCTGGTTCAAATCGTATTTCTTTGCAAAAGCATAATTGAGGTCGTGGCATAATATACTATTATATATTTCGTAATGTTGTTTTATACAGCAACTCGGTCTCTATAAATAAAGAAACCGAGTCGTAGGTAAATTTTTATTGATTCGACTTTTTTAAATTCTCAATCTCCCCATTAATCGCTTCAAGTTCGTTTATTAACATTTGTTTTTCTTCTTCCAAAACCTGAAGCTGGTTTTTCGAAGATCGAAACTGTTGTTTCCAGCGAAAGCCAAGTCCCAAACCTGATGTGCCCATTCTCATTCCCCCACAGCATGGGCCAATACAGTAACCAGTCATTGGGCCTTGTCCTAAGGGGCCAGTCCCATCCATTTTTGGCATGGTATTGAAGTTATGTTTGGTAATAAGCACGTCGACCACGGTTGCATATTGAGTATATACCCATAACAACTTAAAGTCAAGATAGGTAGATTATCTTATTTTCATTATAAAAATAGGAAATAATGATATAGTTAAAATTGAGTAGTAATCTGAAAAAACATGAACAACAAAAAATCATCTCAGTATTTTCTGTTTCTCGCGCTTACGGCATCAATTGTTGTTGTGTATTTCATTGCCAAACCGTTCTTAGGGGTACTTATTTTGGCTGCCGTATTCGCATTTCTTTTTCAACCGATTTATAAAAAGTTTCTAAGTTTCTTTGAAGGCCGAGAAAGTTTGTCTACGTTCTTAACGACACTGGTTGCAATTATTTTAGTCTTATTGCCGGTCTCGTTACTCGCCACTCAAATTTTCAAAGAGTCGAATCAATTGTATCAAACACTCATTACCGAAGAAGGTGGTTTTGTTGGTTCAATAGAAAATACTGTAAACAATATTCGTACTGCTCTCCCGATTCCTGCGGATTTTCCGCTTGATCTAGGTCAGTATGCTGAGCGAGGTTTAGAAACTTTGATTCAAAACCTTGGCACATTTTTTTCAAGCTTTGCCAAATTAGTACTTAATGTGTTTGTGTTCCTTACAGCTTTCTATTTTTTCATCAAAGACGGTAATAAACTGAAAGAGTATCTTATTGCTTTAAGTCCCTTAGAAGATGTGGATGATACGTTAATTCTGACACGACTCAAAACGGCAGTGTCGGCAACTGTGAAAGGTAATCTCGCTATCGGACTTATTCAGGGTGTTTTGAGCGGAGCAGGATTTGCAATTTTTGGCGTACCGAATCCTTTTCTTTGGGGTGCTGTGGCCGTTGTTGCAGCCTTTATTCCTGCTATTGGTACTGCACTAGTCATAACTCCTGCGATTATATTCTTGTTTCTTTCAGGCAACACATTTGGCGGAGTCGGACTATTGATATGGGGAGTGACTGCTGTAGGTTTGGTTGATAATTTCCTTGGTCCCCGACTCGTTGGTCGTGGTATGCAGTTACATCCGCTCGCAGTGTTTGTTTCCGTCTTGGGTGGTTTGGCATTTTTTGGTCCACTTGGATTTCTCCTTGGACCACTTGCTATGAGTGTGTGTCTCGCTTTGATTGATATCTACTCATCGCTCAAGTCACAAGAAAAGAAAGTGGCGTAGAATACATCACGATGTCTATCGTTTTGCTACGACGGTAAGTGTTCCAACCATCCCCATAGCTCTATGGTTATCTACTGAACAGTAGTATTCAAATTCACCCACTTTATCAGCTACGAAGGTTACCGATGAAGGCACACCGACGTTTACTTGTTTTGTAGAGGCGTTAAATTCATCTATTGTCCAGTCATGAGCATTGTCGGTTGATTCAAAATTTATAGTCACTGTATCACCTTCAGTAACTGAAAGTTCATCTTGGTCAAAAGAATAATTTGATCCTTTGATATTGAAAACAACCTTATTGCTTGTTTGGGTTTGAGATGACGGTGTCCGTGTTGTTGTGGGTGCAGTAGTTTGGGTTGTTACAGGTGCAGTCTGCGTTGTCGTAGGTGTTTGGGTTGTTGAAGGCACTCGTGTTGTAGTATCAGAAGGGCTCGTTAAAAACCACAAGCCAGCAGCGACAAGAATTATAATTACTATTATCCAAAGTATATTATTGTTCATAAAGTTTTAGTTACTATAATATAGCAATTCTAAACCATACTCATTAAGACAGTATGAATTCAAGGATTCTGGTTTTAGGGCCTAAACCTTTACGGTTGCGTACGGCTACGTAACCGATTGGTACCATTCGGTAAACAAGTCGCGTGTGATATCGGAAACAAGAAGGATACCTTTGTTGTCGACACTGTTAAAGTTTTCCGTTGCGACAAAATTATCAACAAAAACACCGATACTTACAACTCCTTTCGTTGTTTTAAGGATAACGGTGTCATTAACGGTGTGGTGCACCTTTCCCGCTTTTGAATACCGCTCGGAGATTATCGGTTTCTTCATGTTGAGTGAGGTAGGGAGGTGACGGAGTCCGAAGTGTGTGTGTCTTGACTGAGCTAAGTAGGTAAGTATGAGTGTGCGAGCTTCTGGCTCAAAGGTCTCCCCGTCCCAGAGTCGCTCCATAAACGTTACCGCGTCGTGTGGGGTGGTGCTTGGAAACACGGTTTTGGTAGGGTTGTTTTTCGATAGGAAGGTTGTTCCAGAATAACCGTGTCGTTGAATGTACTCGTTTACCTCTTGTGGAGAAATGAGTTGCTCGAGGGTGTTTTGCGCCGTTGTGTCACTGTGTGCGAGCAGGTAATACAGTAGGTCGTCGATGCGCATCTCAGGTGTTTTAAGATCAGCAAGGATGCTGGCACCGGGGACAAAATGTGAAGGCTCTACAAGCAGGGTGCTCGATAAAGACAGGTTTTTTTTATGAATTGCTTCTAGTATAGCCCCTGCAAAAAAGAGCTTGATACAGCTTGCCGAAGAGAGAACCATTTTTTCTTGATGTGCAAAGAATGTGGAGTGTGTTGTGATGTTTCGGGCTTCAACTCCAATGATACAAATATTTTCTTCCTCAAGGTTTACAAGATGATTTTTCATATGCATACTCTGCGTAGAATGATGTTTACCATAGTATCATAAATCTTACCATTACATGGAGGTTTGCTATGATCGATAATCTCGCTAGAGAGCTTGATTTTGTTGGTTCTAGGAAGAGGCTCCCGTGGTTTACAAGGAACCTTACAAAGAAGACAAGTTTTGTCGGCTTAGTGGAAGACATACAGGAAAAGAGGAGTGAAACAAGCTTGCGTAACATTTTGTATAGTCTTCTTCCCATCTCTGAATACGTGGCGTCTCTCAAGAAAGGAAAGTTTGATCGCACAAGTGGCGAAGATGAGTGGATAAAACTGCTCGAAGAAAATGCACATCTGATACGACACCTTGCGGTGAAGTACGGTACACAAGGAAACATTCCTCAAAGAGCTGCTATTATTCTTGACTACTTTTACAAAAGCAATTTGCTTTCCAACAGGTCTGCTACGGTTGTAGAGCTTGGATGTTCCGCCGGTCTTATCGGGACAGTGTTATGTTCGTCAGAAACTCTGTTTTTGCACCAAGGGGGTTCACTGGCAAAAGAGTATTTTTGGCTCAAGAGGATGCCACGTGTGCGTTCTTCCTATAACATCACCTACAGAGGCTATGATCGCACACTACCTCTCAAAGAGCTCATACCGTTTTTTGTCTGGGATGTAGACAAGAGACACCAAGTTTCGGCATTTGTAGAAACGTGTCCGGAGAAAGGAGTATTGTTCGAGAAAACTTTCGAGGAAGCTCTGGAGGATGTGTCGAAAGTGAATTTCGAAGCAGTTATTATCCTCACCTCGTTTGTGTTGTACCAGCTTACACACCCTGAAGTTTTGATTGATAAGATTATGGAACTTGTGTACAACATGGGAAATGTTCACTGGCTCGACCTTTCTCGGAATGATGGACTGCCGTGCCTGTTTCAGAGAAACACTTGTGTTCCTGGTCATGTGTACCTTTCCCACAACGGTACGCAAGTCGCCCACGTTATAAACGGAAGTGATGACTGCCCAGACTGGGAGTATATGTATTTAGGAGGTCCGACCTCCTAAATAAAAAAAGAATCTTTTTACCCAACAGCCTCACGAAAGTGGGGTTGTTTTTGTCACCCCCGAAGGGGAGGGTAATAGAAACATCCAAGTAATGTTTCCAGAACCACCTTCAAAAACCCCCTTTACAATAAGCATATTTTATTGTTCAGCTTGCTATCCCACATCACCTAGGTATACTGAGTTTCAATGTCAGGAACAAAAGCTCAAGCAAACGTAGATATAGAAAGCACAGACTTGAGTCTTCTCCTCGCCCCCTCATCACATATCCTTGAATACCTTGGCAATGTTTCTTACGAAACAAACCAGTTGCTTTTTAATGAATTTAAGAAACGAATGAAAGATGCGGTAGATCAAGAGATAGTACTTACTGTATCTTCCTCTGGGGGACCAACCGGTATAGGTATGAATTTTTATGATATGGTTCGGTATATTTTGCGTCCCAATCTTACTACTGTGGGTTCGGGTGATGTAGATTCCTCAGGGGTTATTATATTCCTGTCAGGAATACGACAATACGTCACACAAAATACGACCATGTTGCTACATATGGCTGGAAGAAGTTTTGATCCAGATGTTCGGTATACCACGGCTGAAATGGAAGCAATGTATAAAGAGGACATGATGAAAAATCAACAATATGCAGAAGTTGTGGCAAAACATTCCATACTCACGACAGATGACGTGCTTTCTTTGATGAAGAAGAATACTGTGTTGGGTCCTCAGGATATTGTCGAAATAGGACTTGCACAAGCTATCATAAAGTAAGTAATTGCAACAAATTTTTGTTTAATCAAATTCTCATGCTACTTCCTTTATAGTGTGCATAAGGGTCGAACATTATAACAACGTAACCCCTTACACCATGGCTAATTCAAATCGAGGTTTCGCTTCAATGGATCCTAAGAAACAACGTGATATTGCCCGTAAAGGTGGGAAAGCTTCTCATGAAAAAGGAACCGCTCATGAGTTCAACACTAAAGAAGCAAAGGAAGCCGGACGCAAAGGCGGGAAAGCTTCAAGCGGGGGGGGAAACCAATCTAGATAATACCTAGGTGTTTCTCCATGAATAGTGGGAACAACGGATACTGTTCCGTTGTTCCGCTGTGCATCATTTGATACGTATAAAAATACTAGTAGTAATACTAGAATGTATACTACTGTATTCCTGCTCGATTTTGTAGAATAGATTACTGCACTATAGTAATTTTCTAACCGATGTTTGAGAGAGAAGGTATCTAACTGGCAGAGTCACCAGTGGTATGTCCTGCGGTGCAAACCATCCCCACTGTGTTCCTTCCTCAGCTTCAATAACTGGTACTATGTCTTCCTTCACATGGTAGAGGTAGGCGTACCAAAAGTGTATATCGACACCTCCAACACAACTGTCTCCTCTAATCTCACCTACAAATAATTCCTGTAGTTCATCTTCTGCTACGATTGCGGTCTCTTCCCCAAGTTCTCGTGTGGCTGCGAGACGTGGATCCTCTCCGATATCACGATGCCCTGCTGGTATGGTCCATAAAAAGGGATACTTGACCCGCTTGAAGAGGAGTATCTCTCGTTGTGGGTTCTGTACGATGACGCCTACGCTTTCATGTACCAACTCACCATCGTCATTAAAGAATTGCGCCATGCCTGGGTTCCATCCTAAAAACCTCTCCGCATCACCTCCGCAACTGTTGCAGTGGTGTGTAGCCGTACCGTCAGCACGTATAACTTTCTGTATATCTGTAGCTCCGCAGAGTGAGCAGAAAAACGTTTTAGTGGTTGGCAAATGCTCTGGAAAATCGCTCCGCTTAGTAAATCGTTGCATACTTGTTAAGGGTGACTATATCACAAAGTTAGTATATATGTTAAAAGTTAAAGCCTTCAGAATGATTGAAAGAGTAACGATATCAAACACCGCAGTCTTCGCACTGCGGTGTTTTGCAGTTATGTTTCTAACCTGAGTAGGCTTTTAACCTTCAACTTTTAACTTTTAACTTCCAGTTATATACTGACGAGATGAAAAAAGGTCAGGATTATACAGGGGTTACCATTGTGTACCTGTGTCACGATGGAGAAAGGAATGTCCTTCTTAACAAGCGAAGTGCAAATTGTCGTGACGAGCAGGGTCGGTGGGATATAGGCGGTGGCGGATTAGAGTTCGGTGACACGGTCGAAG
>LCCS01000007.1:0-74237 GCA_000998045.1 Parcubacteria group bacterium GW2011_GWD2_42_14 | reverse complement strand
CGTGAGCATGAGGGCAAGAAAACACACTGGATAGCACTCGATTTCCTAGTACATGTAGACAGAGAAAAGGTTTCAAACGGTGAACCGCATAAGTTTGATGCTGTCGAGTGGTTTACACTCAACACACTCCCAACCCCTATACATTCACAATTTCCCAATTTTCTTGAGCAATATCAATCAAGACTCAACAACCTCTAGAGTCACAAGAACAATATACCTGTGCGCTACGTATTTTTTATACTTTTGCTATACTTAGTCAATGGCTAAAAAATCATATCATCCAGAAAAAAGATTCTTGAAAAGTATGCACAAGTGCTCGTTAATTTCGCACTTAATAGCGGGCAGGGAATAAAAAAGGGAGAAGTGGTCGCTGTGATGGGAAGTGAAGCTTCAAAACCTCTCTATGCTGCAGTACTACACGCAGTCTGGAAGTCAGGAGGACATGTGCTACAGAAATATACACCAGATAATGAATCGTGGTTCAGCTTTGACGGTGCTTTTTATGAGTGTGCGGGAGAGGAGCAACTTACCCATTTTCCTAAAACGTACCTCAAGGGTTTAGTCGAGCAAGTAGACCATAGTATTTTTTTGATAGCCGAGACAGATAAGATGTCGCTCAAAGACATTGACCCAGAAAAGATTATGAAGAGACGTATAGCCATGAAACCCTACAGTGAATGGCGAAATAAAAAAGAAAGCCTTGGGAAATTCACATGGACAGTTGCACTCTATGGTACTCCGCACATGGCGAAGGATGTAAACCTGACACAAGAGCAATACTGGGAACAAATCATACAAGCATGTTACCTCGATGAAAAAGATCCTGTGGCGAAATGGAAAAAGTTGCATGAGCAAATGCAAACGTATATTGAAAAACTCAATACCCTTCCTATAGAAAAACTGCACGTGGTTGGAGATGATGTAGACCTGTGGCTTACTTTGGGTGAAAAGCGAAAGTGGGCGGGAGGAGGTGGTAGAAATATTCCAAGTTTTGAAATATTTACTTCACCAGACTGGAGGGGGACAGAAGGTTGGATTCGTTTCAATCAGCCACTGTACCAGTACGGAAGCCTTATTGACGGAATTGAACTCACTTTTAAAAAAGGTATTGTTGTGGAAAGTAAGGTAAAGAAAAATGAAAATTTGCTCAAGAAAATGATAGAAGTATCAAACGCAGACAAGATAGGTGAGTTTTCACTCACGGACAGTCGCTTTTCTCGGATCACAAAATTCATGGGCGAAACGCTTTATGATGAAAACGTGGGTGGTGAGTATGGCAATACCCATATTGCACTTGGGGATTCATTCCGAGAATGTTTTGCTGGTGATTCTTCAAAAATCTCAAAAGGGCAGTGGAAGAAACTGGGTTTTAACGATTCCTCGATTCATACTGATATTGTCTCAACGACCGACAGGACAGTCACCGCGTTTCTAACCGATGGTACAGAAAAAGTGATATACAAAAAAGGAAAGTTTACCTTATAGAAATGGATCTCTAAACATGGACGAAACACCAAAACCAAAAAGAAAAACAGTCGCGTTTGATTTTGACGCAGTCATAGCAACATACTCTGGCTTTGTTGGAAAAGAGTATGTAGAGGAACCCATTCCTGAAACAGTAAAAGCGATAAAGATTCTCAAGGAGAAAGGTTTCAAAATCCTAATACATTCCACAAGAGGGGACGAGTTTTTGAAAAAGTACTGTGAAAAATATGAGATTCCGCATGACTTTATTAACCATCGACCGGATAAGTGTGGAGATAACCCAGGGAAGCCTATAGCCTTTGTATACGTCGACGATCGTGCACTCCGTTTTACTGGGCAAAAGGCAGAAGTGCTCGTGGAGGAGTAGGAGAGAATTACTCTTTCTTTTCTAATATGGAATTCATTACTTGCGTTGGTAATTATTGTTTGGTAACTTGTACGGAGCCATGTTCTAAAATTTCCGAAGGAAATGTAAAAGTTCACTGAAGGTGCGAAACGTTAACTCGAGTCGTAGGGTGAATCAGACCAACAGCTAAGGTCTCTAAATGTTTGCTGAGTTTGTAAAATCAGACACGCAGAGGCAAAACAAACTACCGAAGCTTTGGACATAGTGATTGGCGGAGTTCCTTAAGTTGTATCAAAGTTTCTCCAGTCCTTTCAGGGCTACTATGTGTGGACATGGCTTTCCAGTAAACCATGGACGGGGTGACAGAAATGTCACGTCAGAGGTTCTGGGTATCAAATCGAGGGAGTCTTAGCCACTCCCTTTTTTTATTTTCAAACTATTGTGCCAAGTGGGATTCCTTTGGTATCCTGTACTGGTCGACGGCACACGTCGCGTATTAGTAGTATTATATAATTTAAAAAATTCCATGGTAAAAAAATCCACACTACCAGTTGTTTTAGGAATGCTTTTCGCGCTCGCTATAGCAATGCCTGTATCTGCTGATACAACTGTCGTCACAGATGTCGCAACTGTCACTACAGACGCAGAGACTACAAGTGTCACAACGAACCAAGCGACAGTAAGAACCGAATCTTTTGAAAAAATTCTTGAGAGGATGAGGGTGAAGATAGCTGCTAGGAATGCAACGGGTACCAAATCAACAACTACACCTGAGACCAAAGGCACACGTGCTCTTGGTACTGCACTGAAAACTGTAGACGCATCATGTATTGTGAAGCTTGTTGATGCGCGAGAAGTGTCAATCCAAAACGCATGGGCAACTTTTAACACCTCTATGTCTAATGCTCTCAAGGCTCGCCATACAGCGTTGGTAGCCGCATGGGGAAAAACTGACCTGACTGCCCGTGTTGAAGGAATCAAAACTGCTATGAAGACATGGCAGGCTACTCATAAAGCAATGTTTACAAAACTTAAGACTGACAAGAAGGACGCATGGACAACTTTTAAAACCAAAGCTAGGAATGAATGTAAAGTGACCGTTCCAGCTGAAGAGAAACTCTCTACTGATGGATTAGGGACTGTAGCTCTCTAAGAAGTTTACAAAATATGAATTTAAAAATGGGCACATCATGTGCTCATTTTTGATGCAAAGCGTTTTATAAAAAGGGAACAAAATACTGTATACTATAATCTATAAATAATAAAATGTATGCCAATATATATAATTCTACTCATAATTGCTCTTATCCTCTTGGCGAGTATACGTCAGGTTAATCAATACGAAAGAGGTGTTAAATTTACGATTGGTAATTTAGCGGAATCATGGAGCCGGGATGGAGGATAGTAGTCCCTATTTTTCAGTCGTATCAGAAAGTGGATATGCGCGTGAAGGCTGTTGATGTACCTGACCAAAATGCGATTACTCGTGACAACGTATCGGTAGCGGTGAACGCTGTTATTTACTACAAAGTGTCATCTGCCGAGAAGGCGATTATTGAAGTTGAAAATTTTTACTACGCCGTATCACAGTACGCACAGACCACGATGCGAAACATAGTGGGTGAAGTGACACTTGACGAGCTTCTTGCGGGTCGAGAAGATTAATATCCTTCTGTTTGAAGCAAAAAATACTAGTGACAGTACTAGTATTTTTTGCTTCATCGAATTTTCATGCTACATCTGTATCATTTAGGGCAGAGTGCAGTACATGGGTTAAGTGACGTGTGTTAAAAAACGTGATTGAAATGTGATAGTTATATTAATTAACTAATTATACAACTATGAACACAAGCACAGTTGATTTACAAAGGTACCTAGGTAACGTTACCTATCCAGCAAATAAGCAAGATCTGATAAAAACAGCTAAAGACCAAAAGGCACCGCAAGAAGTTATGTCGCTACTTCAGGGCTTGCCGGATAAAGAGTATGAAGACTCTACAGAAGTATCAGAAGAAGTAAATATGAGGAAATAAAATAACGACTCTGCATCATACTATTCTGAATTTCTATTCTGGACTTCAGTTATGTCTGTACGCCACTAATCCCGCTACGGCGGGATTTAGTGCTTTGATACGAACACAATAATTTTTATGGGTAACCTACCTAGTCTTATGAGAAAAAGAAAAATACATTCATCTATATTTATCGATGCGCCACGAGAAAAGGTTTGGAATACTATGCTTGAAGATGCTACATATCGACAGTGGACTAAGGCATTTAATCCTACCTCGCGTACTGAAGGTGATTGGAGTGAAGGATCAAAAATGCTCTTTTTGGGAACTGATGAAAATGGTAAAAACGAAGGGGGTATGATCAGTCGTATCGCTAAGAATGATCCGTATCGATATCTTTCAATTGAACATCTTGGTATTGTTGAAAACGGTATTGAAGATACGACGAGCGAGAAAGCAAAGTCATGGGCACCTGCCTTTGAGAACTATACCTTTACCGACAAGAATGGAGGGACGGAACTACGTATCGATATGGATATTGATGCTCTGAACAAAGACTCATTTGAAGTGATGTGGAAAAAAGCTCTGAAGAATTTGAAAGAATTGGCAGAAAAAAACTAGCTGTTCCGAATTCTCGTCGCTGTGGTACTATCCACTGTATGGATTGGAAAAGAACACGAGAGGCTTTAGCAGATGAGCCAGCATATCGAATGCGACAGGTAAAAAAAGCTTTGTTTGTAGACCTGATTGAAAATTGGGAGGAAGTGACTGTGCTTCCAAAAGTTCTCCGCGATAAACTCGCAACTGAGTACCCCTTAGGTATTACTGCGAAGACGCTTGTCTCCAGCGATAACGCTACGGTAAAAGCCCTCATCACATTCGATGATGGCAAGCAGGTTGAGACGGTGCTCATGCGACACAACAGTGGACGCAATACCGTATGTGTCTCTTCACTTGTTGGGTGTCCCATGGGATGCACCTTTTGTGCGACTGCAAGTATGGGTTTGGTTCGCAAGCTCACCGCAGACGAGATCGTGCTTCAGGTACTCTTTTTTGCACGACTTTTGAAAAGTGAAAAAGTCCGCGTCGGTAGTGTGGTCTATATGGGGATGGGAGAACCCTTTTTAAACTATGAGGCAGTGATGGAGTCTGTGCACATACTTCATGACCCTGAGATGTTCGGTATCGGTGCTCGGCATATTTCAATTTCCACGTGTGGTATCCTTGAGGGTATACAAAGGCTTGCGAATGAAGACTTGCCCGTTAACCTCGCAGTATCACTCCATGCAAGTAACGATGTAGTGCGTGGAGAGATAATGCCTATCGGGCGCACGTACTCCATAGAGAAACTTATGGAGGTTATTGACGAATACGTACGCGTGACCAAGCGTAAGGTGATGTTTGAGTACCTGCTCGTCGATGGTGTGAATGATACTGATGACCACGCCATAGAGCTTGGAAAAATTCTCAAAGGTAAATTGTGTATGGTAAACCTTATCTCATATAATCCGACAGGAAAATATACGGCAACGAGTGAAAAGCAAATCAATCATTTCAAGTCACTTCTCGAGAGAGCAGGGGTCGATGTAGCTATTCGCTATCGTTTCGGTAGAGATATTGAAGGTGCATGTGGGCAATTGGCAACGAGAAAGAGTAACGAGTAAAGCGAGTAACGAGTTCTGAGCCTGCCTGCGCAGGCAGGTAACGAGCCTGACGCTGTGGCGAGATAATAGTTCGACCTTAAGCTTTTCAGATTTACAAGATAGGGTACTATTTCACAATGACACCAATACATTTTTACAAAACAGAGGAGTTGTTGCCTATCGCAAAAGGTCTCTTCAAAGAAGAGAAAGAACATATCCTAACCTTGTGCCCAAACGCCCTCGTTGAGCATGTAGGCGCGACCTCTGTCCCAGGCTCTCTTACTGTGGGTGATTTGGATATTCAAATTCGAGTTACCAAACAAGATTTTCATTCTACATGCGAGAAGTTAAAGAGTTTATATCATGAGAATCACCCGCATCTTTGGACAAATGAATTAGCACTTTTTCATAAAAAAGATCACTCTGAAATGCCGATGAGTATCATGGTTACGGTCATGGATACGAAATTTGATGAGTTTTATAAAACTCGGGATTTATTGAGAAAAGATAAAGGTATGCTTGAAAAATACAACAGCCTCAAAAGTCAATTTGAAGGCAAGTCTCTAGAGGAGTATAAAAAAGCCAAACGAGAGTTCTTTGGTCCTAACGGACAGAATCGACTTCTTGATTCTCAAAAATGATTTCCTAAATTACGTATATTTTAAGCCCTAAAATTTGCGTACTCTTTCTTGTTTGGTATACTATGGGAGGAGTTAGATAGGTCACAATACTACTGAAGTTAAACTTAACGGAGGAAGGTACAGTGAAAGTTCTAATTGTTCTTTTAGTAGGTCTCATTTTTATTGGTGTCTCATACACTACAGTTCATGCACATCATGAGGTGCGTGAGATATCAGAAAGGTATGGTGAATTAATCGATTTCTATGTATAACGCTTCGGTGGAAAGGTAGAACCGATATTTGTGTCCGCAACGATTCTTGTTGAATCAAGTGGAAAACCGCGAGCCTTCAACGAAAAGTCTAGAGCAGCAGGTCTTATGCAGATAAGGCAAATTGCTCTTGAACAAGTTCGAGAGGCATACCCTCACGAGAGGTTTAGTAATAATCTTTTTAACCCTGATAATAATATCAAGGTTGGAGTGGCGTACTTAACCTATCTAGTAGAGGAGTATGAAATAAAAAATCACGACGCGCTTGCGGTTAGCTTTTCGAGTGGACCAATCAAGGGAAAGAGATTTTCTCGAAAACCAACAAAAAATGAGTATGTACATCGAATCAAAAAAATGATTCGACTCTTAACCAACTAACATGTTTGGTATAAGCGCACCGTAGTATACGGTGCGCTTTTTGTAAAACTCGTGTTGTAATTGCCACGTTGTGTACCATGGTGAGAAATTTGTGGTATTTTAGGCATGTGCAATATGCAACTTTCGTACTTGTACCACGGTTACATTCTGTACACATGATTTATATAACAATAGTATGAATACACACAGTGTCTCAAAGAAATTATTTGGTGTTGGCTTTATTGCCGTCATTTGTCTAATTGCAAGTTATCTTGTGTTGGGTTTGGTAATGGAGCGTGAACACCGCTATACACAAGTGCAACAAGAGATTGCAGAGAGTTGGGGGAGCGCTCAAACAGTGCTTGGGCCGGTTCTCGTGTTTGAGATTCCACAAAAGGACAAGGAGTCTGTTTTTTCATACGTGCTCCCACAACGTTTGGAAATCGAAAGCACGTTAGTACCTGAGATTCGAAGCAGAGGTATTTTTGATTCTGTAGTATACACAGAAAAAATTACCGTTCATGGATCATTTTCTGCTTCAGACATTCCGAAAAATTTGTTAGCCGTGCAACCAAGGTTGGTCGTCTCTTTATCAGATACACGGAGTATTGAAAAACAGTTGTCTCTTTCTTGGAACATGAACGATACGCCATTTTACCCAGGGACCACGGTTGATTTTTTTCAAGGTTCCGGTGTCCATGCGTTTGTCCCGTTGTCGAAAAGCGCCACTGAGTATCCTTTCTCTTTTGAAGTTGAAGTAAGGGGAAGTGACCGTGCTCTTTTTGTGCCTGTGGGAAGTGAGACGGTGGTACGAGCATCTTCAGTGTGGGATAGTCCTGAGTTTGTAGGTGCGTATTTGCCGACCGAACGTACGGTTACACAAGAAGGATTTGAGGCAACGTGGAATGTATCTTCTTTTGGAAGGAGTTATCCGCAACACTGGCAAAGTGATGGGGGAGTAAACATAGACATGCTTATGAACTCGCAGTTTGGGGTAGGGTTGTATGAAGGAGTAGGGCGGTATACACAAGTCTTCAGAAGTGTTAAGTATGCGGTACTTTTCATACTAATCACGTTTACTGCTTTTTTCCTTTTTGAAACATTAACGAAGATTCGCCTTCACCCCGTACAGTACTTACTCATTGGTGCGTCTCTTGCATTGTTCTATCTTCTTCTTTTGTCACTCACAGAACATATTGGCTTCTTGTACTCCTACATGCTCGCAACAGTGCTAACTATAGTGCTCATCACCACATATAGTATGAGTATTCTTAAAGAAAGGGCGCGGGCAGGGTATGTTGCCATGCTTCTTTGTGTGCTCTATGGTTTTATGTATGTCGTGCTCAAGCTTGAAGATTACGCCCTTCTTTTTGGTTCGGCTCTCATTTTCTTGCTTATCGCCGGTGTCATGTACCTCACTCGAAATATTGACTGGTTTACTTCTTCAGTATCGACCACTTCTGTAAGTGATGATAGTAGTAATTTGTGGAAATAAATTTTAAGAGTACATCTGGTTTTTTTGAACACCATCTCTAATTATTTTTTCTATCAATGCGGTTGGTTTTGTTTTCTTCTTTTTGAAGTAACTCCACCCGTGAAATGATGCGAGTAGGGAAGCAATACTTGCCAGCATTATATCCCACATGGTGTCAGTGAGTGAGGGTTGCATGACCGTTTCGGTGAACGGGTCAATAAGAAACTCATACACTTCCCACACACTACTTCCTGCTATTGCAAACGAACCTGCAAATAGTGTCATTACAAATGGTGTGGTAGTGATATTCTTGCCGGTAAACACAACAGAAAGCATGATGAGGGCAATAACAGTGAGCATGTACCCAGCACTAAAATGGAGCAAAGCGTCCCACCACCATATCGTATTATAAAAATTCTGCACCTCGCCGAGAATAAAGGAGCCAAATACAAACAGAGAAATACTTGCATGAATTTCACGAGGGGTATGTATTGCATACTTTTTTTCAAGAAGAAAGGGGGTGTAATTGAGCAAGGTTCCTTGTGCCACAATAAACAATGTTGACCACTGTGCGTACATGAGTGCGTAGCCGGTAGCTACCACAAATAAACCATTAACGGAAAAGATGAGTAGAGAGGAAACAGAGTGTCTTGTTAGCTTCATGCTTTGACTGTAGCAAAGAAGTATGAAGTTTCGAGTAAGAGTTGCAGACGAGGGCGAGAATGAACACTGAGGAGATATTCTCCACTAGTTCTTCACTGGTGATGTGAGGTAGAATGTAGAATATACGTGTACCAGTAATGTAATAACAAGTATGGCTAAAGGAAAAGACGCGCGAAAAGAGAAAAAGAAACCAAAGAAAGACAAAAAAGCATAGTGGCACAAAATGTCGTTCACTGTACAACGAGTACAGCTTACTCCATTTTGTTTGTTTTCCTAGAACTACATCCATTTGCTTAAGTCTTAAAATAAAATCCTGTAGAAGTTTTACAGTCGCATTACTTACCCAGTGTTTAAGGTTGTATATATATGGAAAATAACGGAAAAATTAGTACACAAATTGTTGCACATATATCGAGTTCAACGTGCAGTGTTTGCGGGAGTCCTGCGCCGGACTGGAAGTGTCCAGGGTGTGGCATGAGTTCCAAAGTGTATGATCCTATGCATTGGCGTACCTGTAGTTCTGGAAGAAAGATGCAAGCACAGTGTCAGAAGTGTTCTCAGGCAGAAGAGAAGTGTTCATGTGTTGTGTAATCTAGTCATACACAAGAGGAAAGTGAATAAAAGCAAAACCCTTTTCAAACTCGAAAAGGGTTTTGAAGTTCCGATATAAAATGGTACAGGAAAATGAAGTTGCGGAATCTCTACAAAAGGAAGACGATCGCGAGACATACGCAAGTAAAGACAGAAAGAATTTTGACGACTGTGGCAAGTTTCCGTTTTTCACTACCGGACGTACCAGGGACTGTAGGTACAGATTTCTTGCAGACGCGTTTGCTTCTCCACTTTCTTCCGTATTTACTTCTAAATTTTGCCATGGCAATCTCCCTAAAAAAGTGAACATGTATGGTGGTGAATTCTTGCTCCGTTGTACAGGTTCACGCAGGTGTTGTCAATGTGTGGTTTTTTAAATCTTAAACGCTCCCAAGTCTTAGGACGAGGAAGCGTTTTTGTGTAGGAAAATAGGTTAAAACTCAGTTACGTACTCGATTTCTGTTGGACGGAGTAACTCTTTCTGAAATGGTCCAAGGTGTGCGTGGACAATAATCTTACTTCCTCCAAGGGCGATAGGAAGCCAGTCTTTGTCTGAAGGCATCATTTCATGGAACGGTAGTGCGTCAATGGGGAACCATCGCGGATGTATCATTTCCTTTGTTTCGTGTACTTCACCCAACCATTTATCTACCAAGAAAAAATGAACGACGCAGACAAAAGTTTCTCCTGTGGTCATGGTGTTATGAAAATGTACGATTGCTATTTTTTCGAGATTCCGTTGCAGTGCTATAACACCATCTGTTTCCTCTTCCAATTCTCGAAGAGCACATTCTTCAATCGTCTCACCTTGTTCAACACCACCACCGTATCCATTCCATGTATCTTTACCGATTTTGTCAGTTTTCCAAGCAAGAAGGATTTTCCCTTCTTTATAAAGTAAACACACTGCTGCTAAGGATAGTTTCTTTTCTTCTTGAGGGTTATCCATACTGTTCTCCTATTATATTGGTTTGTTGATTCTGTGGTAGATACTACAGATAGATAAAAATATCGCAACTCTCACCAAGTTAAAAGTTGAAAGTACTAAGTTAAAAGTTCGCAAGCCCGCATATGCGGGCTTGCGTAAAAAGTGCTTTCAACTTTCAACTTTTAACATTCAACTTTGGCACACCGTTGATAGAGTGTGCCTCGAGGACTTATATCGTTTGACACCGTGTCATTCGAACATAGTGTGCATAAACCAATTCTTGTTGAGACAAGTTTTTCTATTCGACGTGGAGCGAAGCTTACTCTCATGGGGCAAAACGGTGCAGGTAAGAGCACGCTCTTTGGCCTAATAGGAGGGCTATATAAGCCCGATGAAGGAAAGGTAAATGTTATGCCACATACCAGTATTGCGATCTCACGGCAAGTGATACCACGAGACGAGCTTCTCCTCTCAGTGCGAGAATTTTTTGAAGCATGCTTTCCTGAAAAAGTGTACAACATTGATCCAAAAATTGACGAGATACTTGAGGTAGTGAATCTTTTACCCAAGAATCCTAAAGTACGTGACTCGTTCAAAGATAGAATAGTTGGGAGTTTTTCCGGAGGACAACAAGCACGTCTCCTATTGGCTTCCGCGCTTATCCAAAATCCAGATGTGCTATTGCTCGATGAACCAACCAACAACCTAGACAGCGCTGGGATAGAACATCTCACTGAGTTTTTGAAGACATACACAAAGACCGTGATTGTCATTTCACACGATGCCGACTTTTTGAATGCTTTTACTCACGGCGTGTTGTACTTGAATGAACAAATGCACACCATCGAACGGTACGAAGGCGATTATCATGACGTTGTCGAGGAAATAGCTGCTCGCGTACTCAAAGAAAAAAGGAAGAATGCGCAATTGGAAAAGGAGATTCAGGCAAACAAAGATAAAGCAAACTTCTTTGCACATAAAGGTGGGGGGATGCGTCTCGTTGCCAAACGGATGCGAGAGAAAGTGGAAGAACATGAGGAGAACAAGGTAGAGGTGCGAAAAGAAGACCGAGCGATTCGACGATTTACAATACCGGTCCAACAGGACATACCCTCAGAGATTTTACGGCTTACGTCGTATACCGTTATTCGCGACCACACTCCTAAAGAGGTCAAATGTGATGTAGTCTTGAAAAGGGGGCAACACTTTCAAATCGTAGGACCGAACGGTATAGGGAAAACGACACTTCTCGAGTCGCTTGCCAAAGGACATGCAAAGGGGGAAATGGTGGCGCAGGGTGTAAAGATAGGGTACTACCGACAAGATTTTTCAAACCTCGATTTTGATCAGACCGTCTATGATTGTCTTATGTCGGTAATGGAGGAAAAATTCCAAGAAGACATGCGCGCAACAGCAGCGGGGTTTTTAATAACGAGTGATATCATTAACACGAAGATTGGACTTCTCTCTGAAGGGCAAAAAGGATTGGTGGCGTTTGCTCGACTCGTTTTGCTTAAACCCGGACTTATTATTCTTGATGAGCCAACCAATCATATCAACTTCCGACATATTCCTGTGATAGCAAAGGCACTCGACTCGTATGAAGGGGCTATGCTCCTTGTGTCTCACGTCCCTGAGTTTGTGGCGCAAATTCGTATCGACGATACTATCGACCTCGATAAAAAAAAGAAATAGGTCCTACGCAAACGGCGCATTTCATCGTTGCGCTGCACAAAATACTCCTCATCGTATACCTAATACGCCTCGTAGTATTTTGTTTGCGCGCCTCGAACTGCATCCGCTTGCGTAGGTCCTTTATACAAAGACTTGAAAGTTGAAAGCTTGTCTCGCTATGGCGGGGTATTAGCCTTGAGCCGAGAGCCGTGAGCAAAAAACAAAAACTTGTATTATATGAGCTTACTACTTTTGACTTTACACTTCATAATTTAGCTCTACATATATGGGTATTTTACCCAAAATGCATTGACATAATGCTATATATAGTGATATAATACAGACAGGATGGGTACGTTCTAGAAATAAGGAAAATTAACAAAGGGTGAAGGTTATGGGACATTCTGAGTGGCTCGCGTGGTTTTTAATTTTTATACAATTCCTCGCACTGTGGTACCTATATCGTAAGCTTGAGTACACAAAAATCCAAGCATATGCAAGTTCTATTTCAGGTCTTCCCAACGAGCGTGGACTGGAAGCGGTAGTGCGGTCAATCTTTGGTCATTTTCACCGCGGTTTGTTTCAAAAAATCACGGTTGTTGCCATAGACCTTGATCATTTTGGCCTAGTTAATAATCGTTACGGGCACAAAAATGGTGACAAAGTGTTGAAGGTGGCAGGAGAAATATTGCTCCACTCCACTCGTCCCGATGAAGTCGTTGGGCACCTCTATGGAGATGAGTTTGTTATTATTTTTACCGATACTTCGGATGAAGTAATACGCGAAATTATGAAACGTGCTCAGAAAAAATTTGCACAGTACCATTTTTCTTTTGCGGAGGGTGATAAGGTGAATACCAATTTCACTTATGGGACAGCCTCCACAATTTCTTGTGACGAGACGTTTGGTACCATCTACCACAGGGCCGACATGGACTGTAATGCAAGGAAAGAATTGCCAGGTGGGTCGCGATATAACCCATCAGAATTGTAGTTCTTTCGTTCTTTAATCCCCGACGTCTTGACGTTCGGGGATTTTTGCGTCATAGACAAAATGGGTAAAAAATGTACAGTGGAAGTAGGTTTCTGGACCTTTACAGAAGAAATACAAACAATCTACCAAGGAGGCTACCCATGCCAACAATCACCGGTGGGACTACAAGACCAGTAAAGAAATCAAACAACAAAAAGAGGGTACAAAAAAAACAAACCCCTTTTGGTAGTTCTTGTATGTACAAGGGAGCAAAAAAAAGGAAACTCATTGCCCTTGATACGAATATTCTTATGACAGATCCTTTGGCCATGTTTCACTTCAACGGTAAGGACCCTAAAGATGACGACAATGATATTTTTATACCACTAAAGGTATTACTGGAGCTTGATAGAAAAAAAGTTCCAAAGAAAGGAGGGGATGAGAAGCAAACAAGGAATGCTCGCACAGCTGCGAAAATGCTTTTATACCTTACAGAAAGTGTTCCAATGAGCCAAATAAAAAATGGGATTCCTTTGATAAAGCCGGGGGAGAAAATTCCCAATGGTAGAAGCAGGAAGCATTTCAAGGCGAAACTGTTTTTCGAAATGCCCAAAGAAAATGAGTTGGAAAAATTTCTTGATCCGGATAATTCTGATCATGAAATTCTACGCTCTTGTCTCAAGAAGAGAAAAGAGGATGCTGTGTTACCCGAAGGAAAAAGTCATGACTTTTTACTCGTTTCTTTTGACAACATCATGCGTATCGTTGGGTTACTCGTGGGTTTACGTGTCGAAACGTACCTGAATGAAACTCCAAGTGAAGAGAGTTTTCGTTCAAAGGGCGTACATTACTTCCCTTTGGAGTTATTGCGAAGGCAAAAGACCGAAGATGGAGAAATGCCACACCCAATACCACAGCAGGACGGAAAAAGGGAGTACGTTTTTAAAGGGAAAGAATTTGAAAACGTGGTGATGTATGAATTTCTTATTTTTGGGCGACCTCTGGATTCTGAAACGCGTCGGCAACTGGAGCCTGAGACAGAGCGGCAGTACATTGTGCTTGAGAAAGTAAACGCACAAACCGTTCATGTACGGGAACTGAAAGATTATCAGTACCAAGAAAAAGTTTTCTACGTTCATGCTATGAATGCAGAACAAAATTGCCTTGTCAATGCAATTTTGGACTACAGGACGCCCTTGGTTATTGCAGAGGGTGGAGCTGGTACAGGTAAGACTTTTATAACCCTTGCTTGTGCATACCAACAAATCAAAAATGGTGTGCATAAAATAGTTCAGGTTTCTCGTGATGCTGTTGAATCTGGGGAATCGATTGGTTTTCTTCCTGGCAGTGTGGAATCGAAAATCAAAAACTTTCTTCCTGGAGTATTGGGAGGTAGAGATACCCTCCTGCGTTTACTCTCAAAAGATATTAAGGAGAAAAAGAAGTTTTGTGCAAATGAAAAAAAAGTGGCGGAGGAAGATACACTGGCTGTCGATATAAAGACTCTACCTAAATCCAAGCGACGACAGTACCGGAGAGATAGGGTGGCAACCAAAAAAGCCGGTCAGCAAGTAAAAGGTGGAGGCTATGTAAGTGACGAGATAGCTAGACTGGAAGCCTTGTGGGTGCATCTTCAAGGGGAAGGCACGAGTTTTGAAAGCGTGAGTCTTCTTCGAGGTGCAAATATCTCTAACATCGCTTTGATCGACGAAGCACAGCACACGAAAACAAATCAAGGTAAAATGCTTGGCTCGCGTGTACAGGAAGGTGGGCAGTTAGTCCTTACGGGAAATGTGGAGCAGGATGATGTTGGTATATCTTTCCGGGATTCTGGTGTTGCGAAACTGATTGATGCAACACGTGGTACCGATTTGATGAACCTCATAACGCTTCGGACGGTTGAACGTGGGAGACTCGCTGCACGGATTGCTCAGTATTACGGGAAATAACCAGGATGCCGGTTATTTTTACAAGGTCATGTGGTAACACATGACCTTGCTTGTTTACTGATTGCATAACTACCCACGCGTGCTACAGTTTATATATTAGTACTCACTCATATACTTATGGAACCTCAAACATTATCGGCATATATTGCCAAACAAATCGAACAAAGAGTTTCAAAGAAAGACATTCTAGAACAGCTTGTTGCGGTTGGTTGGTCTGAAGATGAGGCTAGTACAGCATATGCACAAGCACTTGTGGATGGAGGAGTGCCCGTGCCACAGAAAGGAACACGCGGACTCTTTGCAAAAAAATCAAGTACGGTAGAAGTGGTGTTAAACCTTTTTTCTTTCATACTGCTTGGTATTATTACAACTGCGCTTGGAACACTCTACTTTAAAATAATTGAGCACTTTTTCCCAGACCCACTCCAGTCTGTGTACTACTACGGTGGAGCAAGTAATGCGATACACTACGCAATGGCAGGACTCATCATAGGAGTACCGTTGTTTGTGATGGCTATTCGTATGTGGTTTAAGAAGTTTCGGGAAGAGGAGAATAAGGTTGAGTCAAATCTCACAAAATGGGTTACGTACCTCGTACTCCTTGTAGCTGCGGTAGTTATTGTGGGTGACCTCATCACCATTTTGTACACGTTCTTGCAAGGAGAAATAAGTATTCGCTTCTTCCTTAAGGGTATCACAGTATTGGTACTCGCTAGCTCTATCTTTGGCTTTTATTTCCTTGAACGAAAGAAAATACAATATCGAGGTGACATACAACGCACGTCATTCCAAATGTTTGGCTGGGGCCTCGTGGGTATTACACTCTTGGGAATTATTCTTGGGTTTGTTGCGACCGGCTCACCCGCAAGTGAACGAGATCGAACATTTGACGCTCGACGATCAAGTGACCTTGATGAACTGGCGATGTGTGTTAACGGCTTTGCAAATCAGTTTGAGCGTCTACCATCAAATCTCTCGGAATTGGAGAAAAATAGCTCGCTCTCGTACTGTGCAAACAGACGTGATCCTGAGACAGGTGCTCAATACGAGTATCGCGTGGTTAGGCCACTTGAGACGAGAGAAGGGTTGAGTACCGGAGGATTTGAACTTTGTGCAACATTTGCACTTCCGTCAGAAACACAACAAACTACGCGATATATGGATGCGGGTTCAAAATGGTATACCCATGATACTGGAAGAACTTGTTATCAAGAAGAAGTTAGCTTTAGAAGCACACTAATTCCAGCTTCATCCGGAAAGTTTTAAGTGCACTTAAACTCAAACGTATGCTGTCGCATATCTATGCAGATTTTCCGCGACTCGGTAACTTTTACCCGCCACGGCGGGCAGGCTCGCAAACTCGGTACTACGGTTTTGATTGCGTTGTACTCGTTTGTATGGTATTACAGGTGTCCTGGGATTACCTATACAATCATGAATCCCGTTAGAGACGAGAAAGCGTAGAAGAACACACCTACAGAAAGTATCATGAATAACGTACAGGAAACAAATATTATCAGTTTAACCGACGGTCACTTCGTGACCTGTCTCTAACGGGATGAAAAATAGAGATCAAACCTACATATTCGGTACGCATGCTGTTTTTGAGGCACTTACCCGAGCACCAGAGACTGTACAGCATGTCTATTTTGTCGGTGGACGTGAGGCAGAAAAAATTAGAGCGAAAGTTGAAGAACTGTCCGTTACTTTTGACCGATGTGATGAAGATCACCTTCCTCGGGATGTGGGTAAGGATGCAGTACATCAAGGTGTGGTGGCTCGTGTTTCTCCCAACAAAATACTCAAACCATATAAACCTTTTATTGAGGGTCTTACTATTACGGATACTACTGCACTTGTCGTACTTAACGAGCTTACTGATCCTCATAATGTCGGAGCAGTGATACGTAACGCTGCAGCGTTCGGCATTTCAGGCGTTTTGATACCTGAGTACCGACAAGCACCCGTCACTGGCACGGTCGTGAAAGTGTCTGCTGGCATGGCGTTTGCATTACCTTTGGTGACGATAGGAAACGTTAACACAACATTGCGTGATTTGAAGGAACGAGGTTTCTGGATATATGGACTTGCTGGAGATGGTGATACAAGTATTCCTGATGAAAACTTTACAAAACCATCAGTATTTGTGCTTGGGAATGAGGGCAAAGGCCTTCGTGAAAAAACTGAAGATGTGTGTGACTTCCGACTCTCCATACCTATTGAGAAAGAAGTGGAATCTTTGAACGTTGCTTCAAGTTCTGCGGTGGTGTTCTATGCGTGGAAATCGTACCACACGAAAGGTAAAAAAAGTGTATAGTACGCACATGTGTTTTTGGTAGTACTACTACTGCTTAGACAAGCTTTTTATACATATAATCTGTCTCTGTCAAAATGAAGAAATTTTTCAATTATTTTTTTACCACGCTTGGAGTTATCTTTTTTATACTTCTCTGTGTACTTGCGTACCTTTGGTTTGCAGACCCGTTTAATGTTCGCCCGCTTATCTCACTCATGACTTCAGACTCGGAATTTTCCGGGGAGCAGCAAGCTCGGCCTACTGGTGACAATACAGAAACTTCTTCACTTGAGAAAAATTCAAAGCTTTCCCCAGAGCAAGAATCTGCTCTTAGGGCAATAGGTATTAACCCTGAATCACTTCCAAGTACCCTCACTCCTGAAATGGAAGCTTGTTTTGTTGCGACACTTGGTTCTGCCCGAGTAGCTGAAATCAAAGGAGGTGTAAGTCCCACGCCTCAAGAAGTGTTTGCGTCACGCAGTTGTTATGAGTCCCGTTAGAGACCAAAACTGTAATGTTTCTGAAAGTAGTTTCAAATATAGAATATGATACATATGCCAAAAATTACTAATTTAACCGACGGTCACGTTGTGACCTGTCTCTAACGGGATGAAAACGCTCCTTGTTGGTAATACCAAATGTCATGCAGCAACAAGACTGCAAGAAGAATTTTTTAAGAGAGGTTTGCAATTTGAAATGGTATCACCGACTGATGTTATTTTTTCCGTAACTAATAACCAAACTTCGGTAACCGCAAATGATGGTAGAAATATTCTTGAGTACGATGTGTATTTTTTTCGTGGTTTGGGCGAACTTGCGAGTGAAATGGCAGTTATTGCAAATTATCTACGTAAGCACAACAAGGTGATCGTTGAAGATGTATTTGCAACCCGCGCAACCTATTTTGATAAGTTCTTACCGACTATGGTGGATGATGGGATACCAGTACTTGACTATCGGCTTATTTTTTCTTCTCACCGCAATGTACTCAATGCCCTAGAGTACCCTATCATTGCAAAAAGTCTTGAGGGTAGTATGGGTATAAAGGTGCGGTTGTTGCACAACAGAAGTGGGCTGGATGATTTTATTCAGACTTTTAATTTTCCTATACTTCTACAGAAATATATCCCCATCCAATTTGACTATCGAGTGATAGTTATAGATGGGGTTGCTCTTGGAGTAATGAAGCGATACAACGAAGGTGAAGATTTTCTTACCGTGCGAGCTGGAGGGAGGCGAGAATGTGTAGAGCTTCCAGAGCAAGCTATCGACCTAGCCGTACACGCGACACAGGTAGCAGGACTCTCCGTCGCTGGAGTTGATTTACTGGAGCACGAAGGCACGTACTATCGCATAGAGGTAAACATGTCACCGCAATTTCGCACTTTTGAAAGGGTGACACAGATTAATGTGGCAGGTGCAATTTGTGAGATGCTACAAAGAAAATATCAACAGCACTTTATGCCAGTGACAGGTCAGTATACAAATCAACATGCTTCATTTGTTGCAGAACCATAGCGGGTATGGACGCAATATCTCCTTCTCCTGCAACTATTTTTTGAAGGACCTCTCTTTTCGGCACACCTGACGCAAAGACGATTGCTTGTTCGACATGTCGCGTAAGGTACGTAACTGTTGTAGTAATTCTTTTTGTATATGGGTTTTTCTCTGGTGATGACTCATATCCAACTGCACATTTTTTTTCATCAAGGAACAGTTTTTCAAAATCTTTGGTATTTTCAGGCATAGGAAGAATCCCTGATGTATGGCCATCAGGTCCAATACCCATAGTGGCAAGTACGACCCCGTCTCTATGACTAATATGCCAATGTTTAAGCGCAAGATCGAAACGTTTTGCTGTTTCTTCAAGTGTTTCGTTTGCACGAGGACGAGGATCAAGAACAGGGACACCAAGCTCCGCTACTTGTGAAAAAAAAGAAGTTCGTTCCAGTATTGAAAAATTACTTTCGTCTTGATCAAAGGTATACCTTTCATCAAGTACAGAAATGGTGTGGTGTGAAGAAAGAATTTTTGCATGCAGGTAGTTCACAAGCGTTATCGCGCTACCTCCAGAAAAAAGAAGCAAAATGTGTTTATCTTTTTGTTCCTCAAGAGCTTTCTCAAGCGCGTCTCCCGCTTCGTCCATTGGCGACTCACTCACATGTAGTTTCAACATATTATGATTGTTTTTTATCTTCTGGCAGGGTACACTCGTGTCCTCCAAACTGGTTACGCATAACCGAGATAAGTTGACCCTGATAATTTGGATTTGTACAACTTTTTGTTCGGGCGGTAAGTGCTCCTTCAATGACGTCAACCGGAATTCTCATATCTTTCGCTGTCTCGACAGTCCAGAGACCCTCTCCGCTTGCTTGTGCACTTCCGGTAATCGCTTCCAAGTCTTCTCCGTACATCTCAAATCCTTTCAAGAGCCACCCCACAAGACGTGATTCTATGACACTGCCATGGTTGTAAAGATTTGCAATCGCAGTAAGTGGAAGCGGCTTTTCAAAGTGGGCTTGCTGTAACATATCAAAACCTTCCGCAAGTGCTTGCATCATTCCGTACTCGATACCGTTGTGTACCATTTTTACAAAATGTCCTGAACCGGTACTTCCAATGTAGGCGTAGCCATTACGGACTGCAAGATCTTTAAAAAGAGATTCGTAGTTATTGTAGTGCTCTTGTTTTCCACCTACCATGATACATGCGCCATCTTTTGCACCACCAGGTCCGCCACTTACTCCCGCGTCTAAAAAAGCAATACCCATAGCTTCAAACTCTTTGTGACGACGTATCGTCTCTCTAAATGGTGAGTTACCGCCTTCAATAATAGTATCGCCTTTTTCAAGGTGTAGCTTTAATTCTTCAAGCACCGTTTCAACGACATGATGAGGCACCATGAGCCATACGGTCCTAGGTGCAGGGGTGTTTTCTATAAGTGCATCTAAGGTATTCACTACGGTTGCACCCAATTTTTCTGCTACTACTCGTGCTTCAGGATTACTGTCATACGCAGTGACGGTATGCCCTCGACTAATAAGTCGTTCTACCATATTTCGTCCCATTTTGCCGAGTCCTATGTATGCAATGTTCATAGTGCCATCTTATATTACTGTAACAATAATGATTCCTCAATCTCTTTTTTAAGTTTTGATTCTGGTCCGAAACTTCCAGAAGCGTAAGAAAGTGGTACAACGTCCTCCCATAACTCAAGTATGGCAGTGATGTATTTCCACGCTGCATGTTGCTCTTTGTTGCTCACAAACAAGGTTTGGTCGCCACAGAGTGCATCAAAAAGTACTTCTTCATACGGGTCTGAAATAAGTTTTCGATCTTCTGGAGGTGTCGTTGTACGGTCAAAGAGTAATTCTCTTGGTTGTAGTTCGTACTTAAGGCCCTGCTTGCGAACCCAGAATTGCACAGAAATTTTTTGTTCTGGTGAGATGGTG
This sequence comes from Parcubacteria group bacterium GW2011_GWD2_42_14, assembly GCA_000998045.1. Taxonomy (GTDB): domain Bacteria; phylum Patescibacteriota; class Minisyncoccia; order Phycocordibacterales; family UBA12088; genus UBA12088. The sequence goes on along the minus strand of LCCS01000007.1, from coordinate 53,505 downwards.
AAGCGAACAATATTTTGATGGTTATGTTTTTCTCCCTCGTTACAAACACAGTTTTTTGCAGAGCGAAATCGTACCGTTATTGCCGTTTCACTTTTTGATAATGATTTGCCGTGTTCTAAATAGAAGGGAACTCCTTGCCATCGTGGGGTATCAAGGAACGCTTTCACCAAAAAGTATGTTTCAGTTTTTGAGCCTTTTTCTACATCTTTCACGTATTGATACCCTTCGTATTGTCCCTTCACAATATCGGTCAAACTCTCACGGTGTGTTGGTATGCGCAACGCCTCTAAAATCTCTGCACGTTTTTGGCGCAGATTAGAAGCTTCAAGTTTTTCGGGATGATCCATGGCTATGAGGGTGAGCATTTGAAGAATGTGATTTTGTCCCATATCTCTGAGTGCACCAACTTTGTCAAAAAAAGCTCCTCGGGTAGTGACGTCGATGGTTTCATAAAGGGTAATGTAAACAGACTCTATGTTTTCATTGTTCCACTTATCCTCAAAGAGCACATTTGAAAAACGGAATGCAATGATATTTTGGAGTGCGCTTTTAGCAAGATAGTGGTCAATACGATAAATTTGTTCCTCGTGAAAAAGTTTACTCAGTTTTTCATCAAGGTGCTGGGCGTTTTCGAGGTTGCTACCGAAAGGCTTTTCAACCAAGATGCGTGTCCATCCATCTCCAACCATACACGGTTGCTCCAGTTTAACGTTGGCTAACTGTTCAAAAATAGCATCATAAAACTGTGGAGGGACTGCGAGATAAAAAAGTTTGCTTGAGCAGGTGCCTATACGTTCATCGTAGGCTTCTAGAATTTTTTTTGTGCGCTCAAATGCTGCAGGTTCATCAAAATTTCCTTGTGTGTATTCAATAATACTTAGAAAATCCTCAATACTTTTTTGTGTGTACTGCTTGCCTTTTGCTTCTATATGTTTTCTTACGAATTCTCGATATCCTGCCGTATCAAGAGAACTTCTTGAGAAAGCGAGTATGTAAAAACGTTTTGGAAGGACGCCTTTCTCAAATAAATCAATAAGAGCCGGTAAAAGTTTCTTTTGAGCCAAATCACCTGTTGCGCCAAGCAGGATAAATGCGGTTGCATTTTTAATTGTGACGCATTGTCCCATGTGCTAATACTACCATGATATATCAGTGTTTCCATGGTAGACATGTATGGGTTTTAATGGAGTACACGTGTATACTGTTACCCATGAATGCGAACAAAGCTAGCTTACTCGGTGTTTATGTTGTTGTGCTCGGAGCAGTTTTTGTAGGTGGAATATATGTGGGACAGAACCAACTCGCCGAGTCAGAAAAAGTTTCAACCCTTGATAATATTCAAGGAGATGTGCTGACTGCGCAAATAGGTGGTGCAGGTGAAAAGTTTGACTTTACACCGTACTGGAGAGTATGGAATACGCTTGAGCGAAAGTTTATTCCTTTCGGAACGAGCACTGCGGAAGAAATTCCCGCAGAGGATAGGGTCTATCGATCTATAGAGGGTTTGGTAGCGAGCTACAATGACCCATACACAGTTTTTATGCGTCCTCAAGTTTCAGAAGATTTTAAGATCGCAACAAAGGGTTCACTCGAAGGCATCGGTGCAGTTATAGGTGAGCGGGATGGCGGACTCGTGGTGGTGGGACCACTTACAGGATCGCCCGCCGAGTCTGCGGGACTTGTCTCGGGGGACAAAATACTCAAGATAGATGGAGTGGAGACAGGTGGCATGCTTGTTGACGATGCGGTTAAGCTTATCCGTGGGGAAGGTGGTACCGAAGTGGTGCTCTCTATACAGAGTGAAGGGCAAGAACCTCGTGATGTCTCCATAATTCGAGGAACGATTGAGATACCTTCTACAGCCCATACGGTGATAGAACGTGAAGTGCCTGTAATTGCGGTAGCTTCAAATAATGACACGCCAGGTACTCCAGCTTCTACAGAACCATCTCCTGAACCAGCTGAAACAGAAGTCCAAGATTTTTATCTTCTGCAACTTTTTAGTTTTTCTCAAACATCAATCGCTTCTTTTGAACGAGAACTTACGTCTTTTGTAGAAAGTGGCGCATCATCACTTATTCTTGATTTGCGGGGAAATCCTGGTGGATATATTGAATCAGCCATACAGATAGCGAGTTGGTTTTTACCCGAGGGTGCAGTCGTGGTGCGTGAGTATAGTGGTCCAGAAAAGAAAGAGATTGTACATACTTCGCACGGAAGGATGTTGTTTAAAGAGTCGGTTCCGCGTGTAGCGATATTAGTTGACCAAGGAAGTGCTTCTGCTTCTGAAATTCTTGCGGGAGCATTACAAGAGCATGGTGTTGCAACACTAGTCGGAACCAATACTTTTGGAAAAGGTTCCGTGCAAGAACTTGTAAGTATTACTGACGAGCTGTCGCTTAAGGTGACCGTTGCTCGATGGTATACACCGAATGGTGTTTCTATCTCAAATGGGGGACTAACACCTGATATACAAGTTGATCCAAAATCAGCAACATCAAGCGATCCTTGGGTGGATGCAGCTATTGACTTTCTCGCTTCATAAAAGCACGTATCAGCAAAATGACATACGTGGTAGAATTACAAGATGAGAGTCACACACGTAACACTAGCAGTAGCAAGCGGAATTGCACTCGTGGGGATTATAGGGATGGTGTATATTGCGAATACTCAAACTGTTCCTCAACAGGAAGTAAAAAGTACACCTATAACCACTTCTCCACCAGATGTTCAAAATCTACCTGATGAATTAGAAGAAAAACCATTCGTAGAGGATGCTATTCGTGCTGGAGCAACACTTAGTCTGCGTGACCAAAACCTGCAAGAGGTGCCACCGTATGTATTTGAACGCCTCGGTATAGAAAAGCTTGATCTGTCTCACAATACACTTGAGGGAGCGCTTCAAGCAGAGATTCGATTTCTTTCAGAATTGGTAGTGCTTGACCTCTCGTATAATGCGTTTACCGGAGTACCTGCAGAGATAGGTCAATTGAATAACCTAAAAGTTTTGAATCTTTCCCATAACAATCTTACCGGTTTGCCCTACGAAATTGGTAATCTTCAAAATCTCACACAGCTTGATCTTCGAGGTAATAGCGCTGTTTCAAAAAATGATATTGAAATAATTCGTGAGCGACTTCCAGAGTCTACAGAAATACTTGTAGACTAGCAATATACAAGCAAATCATTTTAGTTGAACTACAGGGCAAGCCCGCACACATACAAAGGTCTTGTATGTAAAACATCATTTTTTAAAAGTGATGTTTATATATTAACAAAGACATGAACTTGGTACATTTTTGATTACCGATGGGCAAGCCCGCACACCAAGTCTCCTACTGCACAGTTTCACTGTGCGTGCCGTAGCACAGTAGGAGACTTGGTGTGCGGGCAAGTCCAAATCCTTCTGGCAGAGGAAGCTCCTCCTCAAGTTCGAGTTCATGAGGAACAAGCAAGCTCACGCTGAGCATCAGTAAGAAGCCGATACAAAAAGAAATACCATACTGCAGGTATTTCTTTTCTTTACGAGCGTGGAAAATAATACTGGGACCAAGATCACGAAAAAGTACGTACAAAAAACCGCCAGCAGAAAAGGCAATAAGCGGACCAGAAAAACGTTCAGTTGCCACAAGTGTCGCTGCAAGAAGTACACCAACAAGAATAGTGGATGATACGGCAAAGTTCCATAGAAGCGCTTTGCGTGCAGTGTACCCAGCTTCTTTTAAAATGAAAAATTCTGATATCTCCTGCACTATTTCATGTAGAAAAATACCTGCTGCGGTACCATAGCCGACAACAGGGGAAACTAAAAATGCGGGTACGAGGGTGAGTCCATCGTGTATGTTGTGTACCGCATCTACCATCATCATTCTTCGAGCATCAAGGATGCCGTGCGGATGATCACAATCTACCTCGTGGTGGTGGTGGGTGTTTTCCGGCAGTAGTCGTATAACGCCTTCTAGGAGTACTGCTCCAAGAAAAAACGCAAATACTGTAGTGTACGTCATCCCACCCTCATGGAATACTTCAGTGAGTAGTCCAAAAATAATTACCACGAACACTCCTGCTGCAAGAGCAATCAAGTATCGTAAGCGTGGCGCAAGCCAGTCACCAATAGTTTTCCAAGCAAAAATAGCCCCACTGAGTGAAGCGAGCATAATAAAGATTGCTGAAATCAGTATGAGTGAAATATTCATATGGATAGATCTTATAGAGCAGTGTAACCTAATTTGTCATGTAAGCCACTATGAGATAGTGTATATAATGAAAATACCGACAGATAATTTAAAATTTTTAATTTACAATTCGTAATGAATTTTTAATGTTTAAAATTAAAAAGTGTTTTAAGAATCGAGAAAAAAATTAAAACATTGTGTCATTCACTAAAAATTAAAAATTTCAAATTAAAAATTATCCCGTAGAGACGATACATATGTAATAAACAGAGTAATGTGTACTGAAAGGAAAAACAGAATATACATGATATTTATTAGACTAACCGACGGTCACTTCGTGACCTGTCTCTAACGGGATGAAAAACTTTCTAGAAGAATTTAAGCAGTTTGCCATGCGAGGCAATGTGGTTGATTTGGCAGTTGCTGTGGTGGTGGGCGGTGCTTTTGGTAAGATTGTCACTTCGCTCACGAATGACATTATCATGCCCGTGATTGGGTATATTACAGGAGGAATTGATTTTAGTGATTTACGATGGACGTTGAAAGAATCGGTGAATGATGCTCCTGCGGTAACGGTACAGTATGGATTTTTTATAAACTCAATTATTACCTTTCTCATAGTGGCTTTTGTCATTTTTCTCGTTGTGAAAGGTATGAATGAAATTCAAAAACAAAAAGATTTGGTTATTGCTAAAACTCTTAAAAAAGCTCAAAAAGAAGAGGAGAATCTGAAGAAAGAATCTGAAGAAGAAGAAAAAGCTATACTGTCAAAACAGGAACAGTTGCTTACTGAAATTCGCGATTTACTTTCAACAAAAAAGTAAATATCTCCTTTTCAACTTGTACTTTCTGAGTTTAGTTCCAGGTCTGCCATGGACTATATTGTGTATGTAAACTCAAAACATTTTCACACTATTTTGAAAGAAACAGCAACCCGTTAACGTAGTACACTGATGATATCGTGGCAGATTGTACCGGACAGACCGACGAGGAAATAATGATTCGCGTGAGCACTGAGCGCGAAGCCTTTGCGTGCCTTGTTGATAGGTATGAAGAAAAGTTACTTCGCTATCTCAAGCGTATAATGCCGGGACTAGGTGAAGAAGCCCATGATGTCTTGCAGGAAGTTTTCATAAAAGCGTATGTCAATGTGCAGGGGTTCGATACAGCACTTTCCTTTTCCTCATGGATATACCGCATAGCCCATAACGAAGCAATAAATTGGCTCCGTAAGAAAAAAGTCCGTCCGGACACAGTAGCACTGGGAGATGATGACTTTCAAACATTTGCACATAGTATGGAAGTGTCACGTGGTACGCATGAGTATACGCTCACCAAAGACGCGGTTGCACGAACTCTCTCGCATATGCCTGAAAAATATTACACCGTTCTCGTTCTACACTTTCTTGAGGGGAAAAGCTATGAGGAAATAAGTGACATTCTTACCACACCAAGTGGAACAGTAGCGACACTTATACATCGTGCGAAAAAACAATTTAGCAGTATGCATGAACAACATGATTGACGAGCAAAACAAAACAGAGGCGCCACACTTGAGCAAAAAGATTTTGGATCTGATTGAACAAAAAGGCTTGAACCCAAAACCAAAGTGGCACTTTTTTGTTCGTGAGTGGGTAGTGTGGGGAATGGTGTGTGTGGCACTGCTCATAGGAAGCTTGGCAACAGCACTTACGATATACATTGGAAACGCATCACGTTTTATGGAACACCACATACTCTTTTCTGACCTGTTGTTTCTTTTTCGTTTGGTGCCGTTTCTATGGTTGTTTCTCTTGTGTATAGCAATTTTTTATACGGTCTATGCGCTTCGTGAGACTCGTCGTGGATACCGATGGAGTTCCTCGTGGCTCGTGGCGCTTGCTGTCGGTGTAAGTATTTTGATAGGGTCAAGTGCACATGCATTAGGGGTAGGTGAAGCAATTGACCGCTACTTACTCACCGAAATGCCAATGTATAGACCCCTTACGAATTTTCAACCGAAAATGTGGATGGATACAGATCAGGGTGTTATCGCGGGGACGGTCACGAATGTTGAAAAAGAAACATTTACGTTACAAAAATTGGATGGTGAAGTACTCAAGGTTGTGATTATCACTGAAAATGATAACCACCCGTTCAGAATGCCACATGAGGGCATGCGGGTACGAGTAGTCGGTACAACAACCATAGAGGGAGGAGAAAATGTGTTTAAATCCACACTGGTTCAGCCGTTTCATGGACGTGGTGGTCCTTTGACTAATCATGTACGAATATCCCAACCTTCTGAAATGAAAGAAAGATAGAAAAACGAACGTAGTAAGCAAGTAGAATCAATTAATAATTCATTTAACTTATATGAAAAAAATTACAACACTAGATGCGCGACTACTTAGTTTTTCCGCAGTAGCAGCTATTATAGGAGCAGGACTTGCAGGAGCGGTAGGAGTGTCTGCATTTTATGACACAAACACCATAGGATTTCGTGGTCAGGTAAGCGCAGAAACACGTGAAGCGTTCAACCAAGCTCTTGAAGAGGGTGATTACGAATCATGGTTAGAAATAGCGTCTACTCAGTGTAAACAAGGACTCACTGAAGAACGTTTTACAGCAATGTCACAACGACACAATGAGCAGATGGAGCGACATGAGGAACTTGCGAAAGTTTTGGAAGAAAACGATTTTGAGGCATGGTCTGATTTTATATCTGAATCAGAAGATTGGGGAAGAGGAAAAATACGTGAAGTGGTAACAGAAGAAAATTTCCCTACGTTTGTTGCAATGCATGAGGCAATGGAGGCAGGTGATATAGTACGTGCAAATGAGCTCCGCGAAGAATTAGGACTTGAAATGCCAAATCGTGTAGGTCAAGGATTTCAACGAGGGCTACATCGAGGAATGATGCGAGCAGATTTTCAAGAGTAATTAAAGGGTTTACAAATAATTTTTAGAAAAGTCGCAAGAGAAATCTTGTGACTTTTTTATCTTTTTTTTCTGAATTACGCTGTCTTTTTTGCATAATTTTTTTGACATAAAACCTAGGATTTGCAATGTGGAAAATAGGTAGAAGTACCTCTGTGACGTAGTGATACAATATATGTGATAAATTGCGCAATTTCTCTGCGTTTTTTAGCTGGTATATGTCAATGTCATCACGGTCAAATCACACAAAAAACCATACGGTTATACTCAAACCTAGGGGTGTGTATGCGCCGTCATGCCAAAAAAATGGCTCAGTATCAAGCTATAGTAACATTGCTCTACATTCAAAACCTAAGCCTCCACCAAACATTCCTCAAAAACTTTACTTGGCGTCCTCAAGGGATTCTCCCCAAAGACGAGTATCATCAGAAATTTTTTCTCATGACAGGTCACCTGCAAGTAGTTTGTTGGTTCGTTTTGGTATTGACAGCTACCTTGGTCGTATGGTGACACAAATATTGATTTTGCTCATACTTTTTCAACCCGTCTACGTAGCGATGGGTATGGAGCTTGAAGATACCCCAAGTACTCCTCTTTCTCAAACAACGGAAGATGTGGGGAATGATTCTAGTGAGGTGGTAGATGATTCAGGTGCTGAAATAGCTGACTCGATAGTGCCTGAAGCGGACGTGTATGATGCAGAAGAAGATTCTACCCCAGAGACTGAAGAGGTAGTTACCAATGGAGAAGAGGTGACCCAAACTAGTAACGACGATATAGACGCTGTTTCTGAAACTGGCGAAGGGGTGACTGATTCGCCAGAAGAAGATGCAGTAGTCGATGTTCATGACACTGAGGAAAATGTGACCGTTACAGATGAGGAAACACCTCCGTCTGACGACGGTTTTGAAGACGAAGGTGCTACCGAAAACGAAGTCACAGGTGATGTGGGTGCTAATACTGCAGGTACTGATGAAAACGACGTCGTTACCGACGTCGACGATGAGTCTTTAGAAGATAGCGCGACAACGACTGATGAAGTTTTTGATGGAGAGGTACCTGTGGTGCACAACATGGAGAATAAGTATGTTTTTGGCGAGGGAGATTGTACCTTGGTGTCTGATGGGGAATTCTACTGTGTTGCTGCAGGTCCAGAACGGCAGGTGTCGAGTGAAGATCCTCGCGTGTATGCAGAAAAGGACAGGGAAGGTGACAAAGAAATATTTTACTTTGATGGTATTGAGATTCATCGTATTACGAACAATAGCTACGATGATTTTGCTCCAGTGTTTGACGATGAAACCTTGCGCATTGTTTGGCAAGCAATGTTGAACGATCGTCTACAAATTATGATACATGAGATACCTACCAAGACGACGCGCCAAGTTACGAAAAACAGGCAAAACAGCACGAACCCAAGTATTGCGGGAGACACCATTGTTTGGCAGGAATGGATGGATACCAACTGGGAAATCATGATGACCGACATAGATGATATTGGGCAAGAGTTTGACATAGAACAGCTTACCGACAACGTGGTGCATGATATGTTTCCAGCTGCGTATGACGGACTTATCACCTGGCAAAGCGAACGAGGCTCTTCGTGGGAGGTTGTGGTGTACGACATGCGTACCGAAAAAAAACATACACTTGAAAAAAATGAGGGGACAAAGTATGAAAACCCACGCTTTGCTCTTCTGTTTGATTCAAAGCACGACAATGGTGATGTAGAAACTATTGGGTACGATCTCGACACGGGAGAAATGACTGAGCTTGGCACCAAGGCAAACCCACAGCCGTTTGTACCAAAAACTCCGAGAGATGAAGTACCGGAAGCTATACCGCAAGGAACGAATTCGATAAGCACCAGTACGAAAGAAGATACCGATTCTGATGCAGATCCTGTAATTGAATAGTGCAGTAGTATGAAGGAGTTTATTGTTCACAAACTATCCCGTATATGGCAACACCTCTTTGTGAGGCGTTTTGTGCTTCTCTTGGGGGTACTTCTGCTTGTGCTTATAATTGTTTTCCATAATCCAATAGCACGGTTCCTCGGCATCACTCGCGTAGTAGCTGCTACCTACCAGATGCAGACGGGTTATTATGTGGGAAGCGGATCTTCAAATGAGATTTCCGGGCTTGGGTTTACCCCCGAGGTGGTAATACTGAAAGCTGACACCGCAGGGGGTACGGGCGCTATTATGAAAACTATTGGTATGCCAAAAAATAATGTGGCGTACTTGGGTGTTGCAACAGCAGACAATACCACGGCTCAAATACAATTTACTCCAAACGGTTTTATCGTAACAGGTACACTTTCCGATACGGTTAACAACCGTTACACATGGGTGGCGTTTTCTGGTTCTGATTGTAGTGCTGGTGGACAACTATGTGTGGGGAGATATACAGGTGACGGTAACGCGACTCAGGCGGTACCGACAGGGTTTGACCCCGACTTGGTCATCGTGAAGCAATCAACAGCTGTTTTGGCAAACTGGCGCTCAAGTAGTATGCCAGACAATTACGCTCAATTTTTCTCAGCGACTCTCGAAAACAGCACCGGTGCATATTTTACGACACTTGACGCAACAGGGTTTAGTGTAGGTGCGACGAACAATGCTGTTGGGGGTATTTACTCCTACATGGCATTTAAAGAAGTGGCGGGTGTTATCGATGTTGGTACCTATACTGGAAATACAAGTGACAACAGAAGCATTCCTGATGTTGGCTTTCGTCCCGACTGGCTGTTTACCAAGAACGCCAATGCTACGGTGGGTGCTGTGTACTCGCTCAACGAATCCTACGGTGACAGCTCAAGCTACTTTGCCGATACGGCGAACTTAATAAATGCAGTACAGGCTCTGGAATCTGACGGGTTTCAAGTAGGGACTAGTAATACCGCAAACGGAAACGGGAATACGCACTACTACGCTGCCTTTGGTGGTGCTGTTGACCATAGTGCTCAAGGGACGTTTACAGCAGTTTCGGGTACCTATGTTGGAGATGGTAATGCACGAGTTATATCGAATCTTGGTTTTGCACCAGACTTAGTCATTGTGAAAGCAAGCTCTACGGAACAAGCGGTGTTCTCAACAAGTATGATGGGGGGTGATTCCACAGCATACCTCGGTGTTGCAACCGCGAACTTTGCGGGAGGTATCACAACGCTCTCACCTAACGGCTTTACGATTGGTAGTCATGCAACCGTCAACACAAATGGTGTCGAGTATGTGTGGACTGCGTACGGCAATGCCTGGAACCCCAAGACAAATACTGGGTCGCAAGATTTTGTTATTGGTGCCTACTATGGAAATGGGTTAGACAACAGAAGTATTACTCGTTTACCGTTCAGTCCTGATTTTCTAACAGTAAAGACAAGTGGTGCTACGCAAGCTGTGTGGCGTTCAAGCGAGCATGTTGGTGACGTATCAAGTTATTTTCATGCATTAGCCGATGGTGCAAATCAAATTCAAAGTTTAACCGTTGATGGTTTTCAAATAGGTACTCTTGCGAACGTGAATACTGCAGCCAGCTTATATTGGTACTTCGGGTTTGCAACAGGGACAAACTTTGCAGTAGGTACCTACAGCGGTACCGGCGTGGCACACAATGTCGATACAAGCTTCGCGCCAGACCATGCATGGGTGAAGCAAACTGGTGCAGTACAAGGGGTTCTGCGTACGGCGAGTACCACAGGAGCGACGTCGTTTCCTTTTTTAAACACTGCGTTGGTGCAGGACGCCCTCACTGGTTTTTATGCGAACGGTTTTTCAGTGGGGACGGGGGTGGAAGCAAACACACTTGGGGTTAATAACTACCGATATGTAGTGTGGGCTGATACTACAAGCCGTGGTACCGCAACATACAAAACGCAAACAGGATATTACGTTGGAGATGGAGGAGTGAAGGAGATAAGCGGACTTGGCTTTACTCCTGACATGGTAATTGTTAAAGCGAACACCACAGCCGGAACGGGTGCTGTTTGGAAAACCGTGGCCATGCCCCAAAACAACACTGCCTACCTCGGGAGTGCGACCGCTGACAATGCGGCAGGACTCATCGTGTTAACCAATGATGGATTTCGTGTAGCAGGAACAGGAATTAATGATTTAAACAATCGTTTTACATGGGTTGCATTTAGTGGATCTGAGTGTTCTTCGGGAGGGACCTTTTGTGTAGGGCGCTACACAGGAGACGGTGGTGCGACGAAGGCCATCCCTTCTGGATTTCAGCCAGATTTGGTGTGGGTGAAGCGCTCTACCGCTGTTCTCCCCACGTGGCGCTCAAGTGTGATGCCAGTCAACTATGCCCAGTATTTTTCCGCAACAGTAGAAGATACCACAGGGACATTCTTTACGACCCTAGATGCAAATGGTTTTACAGTTGGGACGACGCACAACGTGAATGCAGGTATATATTACTTTGCCACGTTTAAAGAATCGGTAGGAGAAGTGGATGTAGGTACGTATGCCGGAAATACGAGCGATAACAGAAGCATCGGAAGTGTCGGTTTCCGCCCTGATTGGTTATTTACTAAAAACGCAAATGTTGCAGTGGGTGCAGTCCACTCGCTCAATGAATCCTATGGAGACAGTTCAAGCTATTTTGCCGATACGGCGAACTTGATAAATGCAGTACAGGCTCTGGAATCTGACGGCTTCCAAGTAGGAACGAGCAACACAGCAAACGGAAACGGGAATACGCACTACTACGCTGCCTTTGGTGGAGCTACTCCTCACGTTGCAAACGGCACGTACCAGATGAATTCGGGTTCATATGTTGGTACAGGGAACACGCTCGTATTTTCTGATCTTGGCTTTGAACCAGATCTGGTAATAATTAAAGGAAACACTACACAAGCAGGAGTATTTTCAACAAGGATTATGGGTGGAAATTCAACCGCGTACCTTGATTCACCAAACGCAAACTTCGCAGAAGGTATTACCTCCTTACAATCGGAAAGTTTCTCTATTGGTACCGACGCAACGGTTAATACCCCCGGGGTCACGTACTACTGGACGGCGTTTGGAAATGCATGGAATCCGGATACCAACTCTGGCGCAGCGGATTTTGTTATTGGTGCGTACTACGGCAATGGAATTGATAATCGCAGTATTACACATTTACCTTTCAGTCCAGACATGCTCACCATAAAGAATAATGGGGTGAGTGGCGGTGTGTGGCGTTCAACAGAACACACGGGAGATCTTTCAAGTTACTTTACCGCGACACTTGATGGAGTGAATTTAATTCAGACTTTAAACACAGATGGTTTTCAGGTTGGTAACGCCTCAAACGTAAATGCTACTGCAAACATGTATTGGTATTTTGGATTTGCAACATCAAGTACGTTTGCACTTGGAACATACAGCGGTAACGGCACCAGTCAAGACATCACTGTTGGTTTTCAACCATTTCATCTTTGGATAAAACGCACGACTGCAACACAAGGTGTATGGCGATTTTCTGACATAGTTGGAGATGGAGCACTTCCCTTTATCAATAGTGGCTCTGTTGCCGGCGCAATTACAGGAACAACTTTTAATGGTTTTTCTCTGGGAAGTGCTGCTGAGACGAACGCAAACGGCATCAACAACTACCGATATGTAGCGTGGCAGAAAAGTATCTTGCACCAGGTTCACTACCACTGGCGGGAAAACAATGGGAATGAAGCCGAGGCGACTTCGGCAACAGGTGGAGTAGAGGATACCCCGTTGTCGAGTACGAAAATGGGAAGACCGTACCGACTCCGTCTGGAAGTTTCAAACGAAGGAGAGGTCAACACCAACGCGAAAGCTTTTCGTCTTGAGTACGGTGAAAAAGTAACGAGTTGTGGTGATGTGTCGACGTGGACGCGAGTCGGTGAAGCCGGTGGTGCGTGGGATATGTACGACTCATTGAACCTTACCCATGGGGAAAATACGACGAACATTGCGAGTGCGGAGGGTGGTGTACCTGATGAGAACACACATTTTCTTACCCCCAATGGAGCCGTACTTGATACGGGAGATGAGACAGGGATGCTGACTGTTAATGGAGCAGATTTTCTTGAACTAGAGTATGCCATTAGTCCAACCTCATTTGCTATCGACACAACGCAGTATTGTTTCCGTGTTTCCGACCAAGGCGCACCACTGTCCGAGTACCCTCGGTACCCAGAGGCTACCTATAGGATACATGCGTTTGCGACAACAACAGGAGCACAGGTTGCGGAAATGACGATTCCGAGCGTGAGCCAACATGTTGGTGGGGCTTTTGTTATAGTAGATAATGGTAGTGTAGAAACCCATACGGTAACTGATGTTACCATCACTGAAACAGGAACTGTAGATGCACAAAATAGTCTTGATAACATTACACTACTCTATGAGTTTGATACAACCGCACCCTATGACTGTGCAAGTGAAAGCTACGGAGGCAGTGAACTGCAGTATGGGGTGACCGATGCGGATGGTTTCAGTGGTGCAAACGGCACCGCATCGTTTGCAGGAGCAGTCTCCGCTTCAAGTACACAAGCAGTGTGTCTCTATCCCATCATGGATGTCACCACAAACGCTCTTTCTGGAGAAACGATTGAGCTTCAAATTACCTCGGGTAATGATGTGGTGCTTGGTGGAGGAGATTTGTTGCTTATCCAATCTGAACCACTTGAAATTCCAGATACAACAACACTCACCGCACCACTTCTCACACAGACACACTATCATTGGCGTTTAGACAACGGGAGTGAGTCGGGAGCGGGAAGTGCGACAGAGGGCAATGAAGATACGGTGTTGACTAACTTCCCTGAAGCGTCACCGCAACGTATACGTGTGCAGGTGTCAAACGAAGGTATTTCGGCGTCGACTGCTACCACGTTTCGTCTTGAGTATGCTCTACTCAATGGGACTTGTTCCGCAACGACAGAAGGGTGGACGAACGTAGCCTCCGTGGATGGTGCGTGGGATATGTATAACTCGTTAAACCTTACTGAAGGAAATTCGACGACCAACATAGGAGAAGCTACGGGTGGAGTGACTGATGAAAATGCAGTATTTCTCACTCCAAACGGTGGTGTGCGTGACACAACGAGCGAGACAGGTGCGCTTATTCTCGAACCGGATGAGTTTGTAGAACTTGAGTATTCTGTTGTGGCACTTGCTGGCGCTGTCGATGGAGGTAGCTACTGTTTTCGTGTTACAGACAGTGGCACTGCACTTCCGGTTTACAATACTTTTCCTGAAGTGGCCATGATGTCTGATGTGTTTGTCTCAGCTCAAGGCGCACATGTTGAAGCGGTACAAGCAAGTTCAACAAACAACTACCTCGGAGGTACGTTGGTGTTGCAAGATTTCTCTGGCCCTCGTGATGTGAACTCCATCATACTTAGCGAAACAGGAACCGTAGATGCACAAAACAATCTCAAAAACATAAAATTGCTGTACGAGCTTGATTCATCAAGTCCGTATACGTGCGCAAGTGAAAGTTATGATGGAAATGAAGAACAGTATGGATCGACTGCTGTGAATGGTTTCTCAAGTGCTAATGGTACTATAACCTTCACTGAAACTGTGGGTATTACAGATTCGTTTGCTATATGTGTGTATGCCGTAATGGACGTTGATTCTGATGCAGGGAACCTCGAAACCATTCAAATATCAATTGCGAATCCAAGTACTGATGTCTCGGTGTCCACTGGTACGATAAACCCAAGCTATCCTGTTGGTCCCACTGGTTCAACGACTATTGAAAAATCGCTATTGGTTTTGGAGCACTACCATTTTAGGAATGACGATGGCAGTGAGTCGCTCGCAACATCAAAAACTGGTGGAGTTGAGGATGTCCCGATTACGGGAGCGTTATCAGGTGTCGTCGAAAGACTTCGATTTGCAGTAAGTAACAAAGGTGCAACGAGCTCTGACCCTTCTGTGTTTACTCTTGAATACGCAGAACGAGTGACGACGTGTAGTGCAATCTCAGAGTGGGCGACTGTGGGTTCAACGGGCGCTGTCTGGAGTCCTTCGGAGTCTGAAGAGGTGACTGCAGGCAGTGATACTACTAACATTGCAGCTGCACTTGGTGGGGTGTCTGACGAAAACGCGATTTTCTTGACACCAAACAGCGGTGTTATTGAAAACACTGCAGTGAGCGATATCCTTACACTCGAACCGGATGAGTTTATGGAACTTGAGTACGTTATTGAGCCAAACATAGACGCGACAGCAGGTACGACATACTGTTTTAGAGTGAGAGACGAGGAGGGGGCACTGGCCTACGAGACATATGCAGAAGCTGTGGTGAGTACCAATCAGGACTTTTACATTCAACGTGGGGTGAGCGACATTGCAAACACCACTTCCTCGGTCACTATCACTGCAGGTGTCGAGTATGTTGCACCGAAAGCGAGTACGAGTGCATTTATACGTATCACAAATGCTTCGCATACCGGCGCAGGAGCGACGTCGGGAGGTGGAACCCAAAATGCAAGTAATGTAACCACAAGTATCCAAAATCCAAGTAACATTACAAACAGTGTCACGTTCCAACGTACCGGTATAACAAATTCGACTCGTATTTACTGGGAAATTATCGAGTATACAGGACCTGCAGGAGGAGATAATGAAATGATTGTACGAGCGCAAGAAAATGCAATATATGGTTCAGCGAACACGACGGTGACAACGCCGACTATAGAAGATGTGGCGAACGACAATGATGTTGTTGTGTTTATCACAGGTCAGCAGAACCCTTCGGCTAACTCGACTGGCTATCCTGCAGGTCTTTCAACTGCTGTATGGAATAGTGGATCAGATGATGCAACCTTTACCCGAGGTATAACTGGCTCAGTTGCTTCGGTGGTAAGTTATGCAATTGTAGAGTTTACTGGAGATAACTGGAAGACTCAGCGCAGTGAACATACGTATAACACCCCGGGAGCGACCGAGGTTGAAAATATTACACCAGTTAATGATTTGTCACGTGCTTTTTTGCATACGCAAAAACGAGTGATAGATAACCGTGTTGATGAGTACGGGCATCAGGTTTGGCTCTCCAGTGTTGGGCAAGTTGCATATAGTGTTCCAGGGACCGTGAGGACTGCTAGTTCTCATACTTCGGTAGCGTGGGTTATTGAAAACACACAAATTACTGGTAGCCCGATGGTAGTTGCACGGTCAAATGCGACACAAAACGCTGGAGGTGTTGAGCCATCAACGTATTCGATTGCGATAGGTAGAACACTTTCATCACTCTCAAATGGTTCCATTTTTATGAACATGTGGGGACTTGGTACTGACACGGTGCATCCTCGAGCAATTATGGGGGCGGGTATCACCTCTACCACGTTCTACCAACTCTGGATATCAGACACTGGTACTGGCCGTGCATACCGCACAGAAGTCGTGGATTGGCCGACAGCGGTACTGAAGGTGAGTCAAAACTATTTCCGATTTTACGTTGACAATGACACTCTTGACCCAACCGATCCATGGCCGTTAGGTGTGGCTGATTTGGGTGAAAACACCACGATTACAGGACTTGATATGGCACCTTCCGATGGAGATAGGGTGCGCGTACGCATGTCGCTTTCTGTTTCTGGTGCAAACATCTCTCAAGGAACAAAACAGTACAAGCTACAGTACGGTACTCGTGATACGGCATGTTCCGCAATAAGTACATGGCTAGACACGGGAGATTCTGCTTCAACAACCGTACTGTGGCGTGGATATAATGCTACTCCGCTCAGTGGTTCGACTCTCTCAACAAATCCTCCAACAGTAGGTGATTTAAATCTTTCTGTTTCAAGTCGTGCTGGAACATATGAAGAAGCGAACCCAACAGCACTCAATCCTTACAAAATATATTTCGGGGATGATGTTGAGTATGATTGGATACTTGAGGCAAATGGGGTGGTAGATTTTTCGAGCTACTGTTTCCGTATGGTTGAGTCAGATGGTAGTGAACTTGATGAGTACCTCTACTACCCCACTATCACCATAGCAGGATTTGATACAGAACAAAAAGACTGGCGATGGTATGACGATGAGACCGCAGTCACGCCCGTTTCATCACTAGCAGCCACTAATACTGCGCCGTCCAATATTCCACAAGCGGAAGTTCTCAAGCTACGGGTGCTGGTGGAAGAGATTGCAGGTCGTGATGGAGGTAATACGAAATTTAAACTTCAGTGGTCAGAATTTTCTGACTTTAGTGTGGTGACTGATGTGACCGATAGAGATAGTTGTACTACAAGCTCCCCGTGGTGCTATGCGGATGGAGCAGGTGCGGAAGGAGAGTTTATTGACGAAGCAGTACTCGCCACTTCCGATAGTTGCGTAGGAGGAGTAGGGGACGGATGTGGAACATACAATGAGTACTCATATACTCCGGAAGTCGTTGGTGAAGTAGGAACGACGACTGCGGACAGTGTAGGAACAACAGTAACTCTTGCACATACCTACATCGATCCTGTCTTTATTGTTGAAGCGATTTCTGGAGATACGGGAGGTGGTGCACTGAATAGACCGGCAGTGGCGATTATCACGGGTACCACCACCTCAAGTTTTACGGTCCGTATACAAGAGCCGGACAATGAGCCCGACACTCACGGGGAGGAATTGTTGTCATACATAGTTATGGAGCGTGGGTCGTATACCCTTCCTGATGGAAGAAAAGTAGATGTAAATACACTTGATACTAATCACTACTATGGTAATGCGGTGAGTGGCGCCTCAGATGATACGTGTACGTTTACACAGACATTTTCGAGTACGCCGGTCATACTCACCTCATTGCAGACCAACAACAACACAAATTCACCTGATTTCTTGACTACTTCTATCGCCTTGCCAAATGCGAATACTTTTGCTTGTTCAATAGAGGTACCTGACGGTGAAACGGCGGAACCCACAAATACAGAGACCATAGGCTGGATCGCCATTGAAGGAGGTGTATTTACCAACAACGGCATTGCATTTGAGGCGACGACCACAACGGAGTCCATTACTGGATGGGCAGATATTCCATGGTACGAACAAGCGTTTACACAGTTGTTTATCGGTATTCCCGGGATTATTGCACATAAGCAGACGCGCAATGGTGCCGAAGGGGGATGGGTACGTTATGGCAATGTTGATGCAGATTCGGCTCAGTTTGCTATTGATGAGCGTGACGATGGAGAGCTCACCCACACCTCTGAAGTAATTGCATATCTTGCACATGCTACAGGAGGTGTATTGTATCGTGCAGGCGACTCAGGCTTCGTATTCACCAACGTCACAAAAAAGGAGTTTGAATTTACCCTACAGCACAACAACGCACGAAATAATATGACGTACTTCTTTAGACTATATGATGTAGAACGTGATACCCCGGTTACTGCTTCCACAACACTCACAAGTTATCCTTCGCTTTCAACCGAGGGTGCAACGTTAAGTTTCTCAATTCAAGGTGTCACCGCTGGATTTTCAACCGAAGGATATGTTGCTGATGTGGAAACTTCGGCAACTTCGATACCGTTTGGGGTACTTGAGCTTGGTGTACCGAAGGAAGCAGTGCAACGGTTAACTGTTACCACAAACGCGACCGAAGGGTATCAGGTGGTGGCGTATGAACGCCAAAACCTTATGAGTAGTGGAGGGGTAGGAATTGAGGATATTGCAGGTTCAAACAGCTCGCCGGTACCGTGGACGACGGGATGTTTGGTAACAGCACAAAGTTGCTATGGGTATCATGCTGGTGATAATACCCTTACAGGAGGTTCAACAAGATTCTTACTTAATGACACGTTTGCGCCACTTACGGAGACACTTGAAGAAATAGCCTATAGCTCGGGGCCTGTACATGATGAAACAACAGACATTATATATAGAATAGGCGCAGGTGAAGGTCAGCCTGCAGGTATATATGAGAGTAAGATTGTATATATTGTATTGCCAGTGTTCTAAATAAGAGTAAAGCGAGTGACGAGTGACGAGTTCTGAGTTAATACGCGAAAAAATACTAGAATTATAACTAGTATGTATACTAGTATTAATTATATAATTCCGATGGTTAATTTAGAGTAGTTAAGGTTTTTGAAATGAGAATCTAGAGTTTATAAACACTTTCCCTTGTACTTAATGTACTAGGAAGGGTACACTTTATACATATGGAAGGACCAAAAAGCTTCGATGGTATACAACCACCTAAACCTTTATCAGAAGTTGTTCCGAAGTCTATTGATGCGGTGCGGGCAGGATCAAGGGCGCAAGTAAGGAAACCAAAGCCAACAACGGTGGAGAAACAAAGCTGGGTTAAAGATTTTTTCGTAGGGAAGGATTTAGAGCGCGGACTTGATGCGACAGAAGAACCTACTTCCGATGAGGTTATGATGGAGCCTGAGCGATTGCCTATAGAAGAACAGATATTTCAAGGAAATACTGGAGGAGGTGAGTCGGTAGAGGAGAAAGAAAATGTTACTGCTGAAGTAGAAGAAGTGAATGAAGAACCTCTTCCAGAAGAACTTATAGATCAAGCACGTGAGGAAGCTAAAAAAATAAAAGCTGAGAAGGAAATAGAAAATGAAAGTACAGAAACAGACCTTACACTTCCCGAAGGGCTGGAAGAGCCTGAACGACAGGACAGTGCAAGCCCCGAGTTTGAAGAAACAAGTGCGAGTGGTGCAACCACGGAAGGTTTGCAAGAGAGTGAGGAATAGAGATGAAGCGTGGAAAGAAATTCGCGAAAACTATAAAGCGTATCGAGCTCAGGTCAAAGACGCAGAAGCAGTATTCCTTGAAGCGAGTAAAAAATATGAGGAAGAGCGAAGAGGTGCCGGAATGCTCCGTCGGTTTATCGCAACACCTGAACTTGATAATGCAAAACAAGAAATGCTTCAGGCACAGTATACCTACGACAACTTACTTGAGGGGTTGCGTGGACATCGACAAGAGCGAATGGAATACTTTGTAAAAGAGCAACTTTCCAAAAAAAGTAAAGATGATGCGCTTACAGAGTATGTTGCGCGTCACGAGACTATGCTCGAGCACCACATAGACAACGAGGTACAACTGCTTGAGGGACTACGCTACCAAGAAAACGAAAAAGGTGAATCGCGGTATAAGCTTGTTCGAGGATCGAAGGCTTTCTTGTTGTGGTATAGAAAGCTTCCATTAAAAAAACGGGCATTGTATGGAGCCGGCCTGGCAGGTCTTGCAGGTTTGGGGGCGGGTGCATTAGGTTGGGCTACAGCAGGGGCACTTGCTACAGGGGGAGCCATGGCTGCACGTAAAGGATTTGGGACGTTTTTTGGTGGTTTTGCGGCTTTGGAGACAAAACGATATGGGGATAAAAAGTCTGAAGAGTTTGGTGAACGCGCTTTAAAAAAACAGCACGAATCATTTAAAGAAACGTCACTTCGTCAGAGCCGAGAAGACCGTCGAGCGATTCAGAGAGATGTTCGCTTAAAAAAGAAGGTGTCTTCAGTTGCTGCTGTCGGAGCTGCAATGGCAGCTGGTGGGGTGGGATCAATTGCGGGAGGAGAAGCGTATGAAGCGGTATTTGGGAATTCTTCATCATCTGGAATTCCTCAAGATTTCAAAGAAAAATCCCCAGAGCCTATAGAAGGAAAAATACCTAAACCAGGAACTGTAGATACGCACATGCCTGAGTCTGGGGATGTTGCGACTTTCTCTGAAAAAGACATACACTTTGGTGGTGTAGATATCAAAGTACCAGAAGGTTCTCAAGAGGACGTTCACTTCGGTGGTGTAGATATCAAAGTACCAGAAGGTTCTCAAGAGGACGTTCACTTCGGCGGTGTAGACATTAAGGTTCCAGAGCCCGAGTCTGGTGACATTGCTACTCTTCCTGAAGATGAAATAAAAAAGTACTCCTCTGCAGAAGAGGCGTCACTTGTCATTCCAAAGTCTGCGGTGGACGCATATTCAGCTAAGCCTGATATCGCAGAGCTACTTCAAAAACTTGGTATTGGAGAAGAAGCTTCTACAGATACACAAACCCCACCTCTGAAAGATGTTCCACCTTATGAAATACCAAAAAATCTCAATGAGGCACCTTTAGAACCAACCCCAGACGTATCTAAAATAATTTCTGAAAAAGGCGTTACGCTCAAAGGTGTCTATGAGGCAGGCTCAAGTGTAGAGGGTGAACTGCAAGATTTTCTTGAGAACGATACATGGGTGAAGAAGACCTACCCAAATCTCACTGATGTTGAACGGGGTAAAATAGCCCACTTGATTCAGCAAGAAATTGAAAAGGATCCTAATATGATGAGGGATTTCAATATCAAGGGCGAAGATTGGCATAAGGTAAAAGTAAATGGCGTTTATGAGGCTACACTTGATAAAGATTTGCTCAGTACTGAAATCGAAAAAATTCACGGACACAAAAGTGTTCCGGTTGAGGTTACTCCTCCTGTAGAAAAACCACCAGTATCTCTTCCACTGGAAGACGCTACCAAACCGGAGGTTAAAGATGTCCCTGAACCTACGAAAGAAGCACCACCGATGACTATTAAGGAAGATCTAGCCCATGCTAAAGAGCAAATTGGTCCTGACTACCATGGTGCAGCTACACGACCGGCATTAGCAGATTTATTCAAAGAGGGGTACTTTCAAGGTTCCGTCCTTCAAGGTCAAAGGAGCTTGATTATGAGTTACTGGGGACCAATGAGTCATGTGCGTATGGAGGATATTTTTGATAAAAGCAAATCATTGACGTATACCATTGATAATAAGCCCCCTGTAACGATGGGTGCGGGGGTTGAAGCTTTAACATATAATCTTGTGGACAAGCTTGAGCATTCCCTACAACCGAAGATACCAAATGTTGCTGATATTATTGAACAAAGTGTAAAAAATAACGATACGCTTGGAGAGCTTATCAACAAACTTCATTTGCGTTTGGAAGAAGTAGAACCTTTCAGACCTAAACTTGCTACCCCTCCAGACAATCTACCAACAGCTGAACCAATACCAGAGCCAGTTACCGTTCCTAAAAATACGGCAGTACCTGAAAGTAAACCAGATACGGCAGTTCCTGAAAGTAAAACCACTCTTCCAGAAGTTGAGCGAATACCTCTCGCTAAGTATGAGGCACCAAAAGTGGGGTGGAATACAGATCCTGTATATGGCACGAGAGCCGTTGCAAAACTTCCGCCTATTGAAGTTACACCTGAAATAACAAAGCTGGTAGAGATTAAGTATCCTACAGAAGAGCCTGAATGGCGTTCGCTCACCGCACATCAATTTTTTAACTCCGAAAACAACCACACCTTTAGGGACATGGTCCATGCGCAGTTAACTGACATCGCAGTAGCACTTAAAGGTGCTAGCGATACACCACTTGCCAAGTTTTCCATTGACTGGAGTGCCTATGATGGTATGAAACCGAAAGATGTAATGCTACAGTTGGAACAACACGAAGCCATGCTTAAAAAACTGCATCCAAACGCCCCAGAAGGACAAGTTATAGAGACAAAAAAATTCTAAATGCATAACGATATAGATATGAATGATACAAAAAATACAAATGTAGACTCCTTTGATTTAGAAGATGCTTCTAAAGAAGAATTCGAGGAATTTGCAGAAGATGTCGGTGAAGTGATAATGCAAAAAATCCTGCATAAAGCATGGGCTGAACTTGATAGTTCAAAACGTGACATTCTTACGAGCCTTCTTGAGAGCAGTGAAGCAAACCCCGAGGATGGTGCAAAGCAAGAGGAGGTATTTGCCTTTCTAGACGCACACATGACAGATTTACCTGAATTTGTTGCTCGTGAACTTGAGGCGATACAAAAAACATATAGTGAGACGCGTGACCAACTTCGTGACGCAGTGGTGTAAAAGAGTTGACCTGTTGTTTCTATACCATCTCTAACTAACCGAGTCGCACCTGTAAACAAGACCTGGTTTGCTTCGTTGCGACTCGCAAAGACGATATTTTTGGAGTTAGTTGTGTAAAGTGTACGGTTACCTGGAATGGAAAATATGCATATACATAAAGAATTTATCCGAAAAGGATTGCACGCAGTGCTTGCAATGGCATTTGCTGTTCTTGCTACTCTTGTGCGTGTAGAGGTACTTATCTTCATTGCACTCGTGCTTTTGGGTGTATTTATGTTTATACGGTTTGCTCGTCTGCATACTGCTGTGCACAATGTCGAACGAGTTTCTTTCGGTGAACTGTTCTTTGTAGTAGGGGTAGTGGTGACCGCATACGTAGCTTTGCCCGAAAATGTGCCTCTTTTCCAGACTGCGATGCTATTATTAGCGCTTGCTGATACATTTGCAGCGCTCGCAGGTATACGTTTCGGTACCCACACGTATCATATATATGATGAAAAACGTTCCTTTGAAGGTTCCTTTGCCTGTCTCGTAGCATCTTTCTGTGTCCTCGTATTTTTTGACGTACAGTACGTACAAGCATTATATATGGCAGTCGTTCTCACTGCTGTTGAAGTGGTATCATTGCGAGGATCAGATAACTTGTTTTTGCCGGTAGCTACTGTCATCTTATTTCATTATTTCGTGTAGGACTTACGGAAACGGCGCATTTCATCGTTGTCCTACACAAAATGTCTCTCGTAGTATTGTTCATACAACTCGTTCCATTTTGTTTGGGCGCCTCGAACTGCATCCATTTATGTAAGTCCTTTCAGAAATTACATAAATGGCGCACCACCCCAGTACCACAAAGCTTCGCAATGGGTACGGGGCAGGCAAGAGTACTTCATTTTTCTAATTGCAAGGCTCATAAGAAAAATTGGTCGCATTTCTTTGTTGCGCTACACAAAATACTCCTCACCGTACCTGCCTGTACGGCTCGTAGTATTTTGTTTGCGCGCCTCGAACTGCATCCGTTTACGTAAGTCCTTCAGAACTTACATAAATGGCAGGATCTTTAACGGGATTCATTTCAAATTTCAAATTTGCCCACTCTATACACACCTTTAAATGCTAGTTTTTTGCGTAGATACGCTACAATATACCTATGGGGGTAAACACTCAGGTAGCCGTACGTCAGGCCTTTCTTTTCGGTATGTTGGCCTGTTTTTTTGCGTATACCTTAATTACTACTACAGTACTAGTATTTGCAGAAGAACCACTTCCGCAAGGTGAGATAGAGGATGCTGTACCAGTAGAAGTAGAAGTAGAAGCAGAGGCAGAAGTTGATGGCTCGATACCAGACACGAGTATGGGGTTGAGTACGTTTTCTGTTTCTCCAGTAGTAGCAAATGAAAAAGCAAAACCACGGGACATTATCAAAAAAGAGGTGATTGTTACCAACAATACTGACAAGCGAGTAGATGTATACATATCAGTAGAAAATATCGACCCCACTGAAGGTGCAAAAGAGTTTGTGGGGCCAGGAGCATCGGACCTATCGACGTCTTTGGCAAACTGGGTAGAAATCACCCGAGGAGTGATAGATCTTGACCCTCGAGAGAGTCGAAAAATTCCGTACTTGATACATGTCAACTTGAGTGCAAAGCCCGGAAGCTACTACGCGCGACTACAGTTTCGTGAAGGGGCACGTCGCACCGAAGCAGAAGCAGGTATAGAAGGAAGCGCACTCATGCTCAATGTAGAGGTGGAAGACAATGCGATAGAGCGATTACAGTTGGGAAATTTTATAAGTGAAGATAGTGTAGTGCTTGGCAACTCAGTATCTTTTTCATATTTGCTTGAAAACGTGGGGAACCGTTTGCTTGAACCAAGGGGTTCAATACGCATCTTTAACCGCAAAGGAGAGGAGGTGGGGAGTATTCCTTTAAACGCTGACGGTGAAGAAATAAATCCTGAAAATAAAAGACAACTTGCGGCGTCATGGAGTGCTGTGGGCAGGTTTGGAAAGTATAAAGCGTTCCTTGATCTTGAGTATGGAGAAAACCAGCTTGCAAGCGTACAAGACACGGTGTACTTCTGGGTCTTCCCATGGAAAGAGATTACGGCAGCCTTGATGGGAGTTCTCGTACTTGCCGTAGTAGGTACATACATTGTGCATATGAGCTCCATGGCGCAACCAGCACGTGCTCGCAAGCGCGCGGAAGCACGTGTAGATGAGGACCTCGTAGAGCGTAGTGATGTCCGACGAACCAGTCGAATACCACAAGTATCTGCTCGTATACCACAGACACATACATCGGTAACCCATCTGCACCTTACGGACGCAAGGCAGGCACGAGAGCAGGTATCTCGCAGAAATGAAGCACATACGTATGGTGCCACAGTGACTCTTGCGCCAAGGGATACAAAAGGGAATACTAAAACACATGGAAATGTTATTCAGTTATCTTCGAGAAGGTAAGATAGGACATACGCAAGCGGCGGATTTCTTCGTTGTGCTACACAAAATAATACTCACCGTACTATCTATACGCCTCGTATTATTTTGTTTGCTCGCCTCGAACTCCACTCGTTTGCATAAGTCCTATAAGTACAATATCGGTCGTGCCTGCACTGTCTTTTTGTGCTGTGTCAGTATTTTCAGTCCCACCTCACTTCTCTTTGCATCTGAGATGGGTTTGAGTTTAACGATTGCTCCGCCTCTCTTCCAGATAAACCTGCAACCGGGGGAGACATGGTCTTCATATATCACGGTCGTGAACAACAACCAGTACGACCTCTCTTTATTTGCAGACCCGGTACTTTTTCGCCCATCAGGTGAAAGTGGAAGTCCTGTCTTCATTACTCCTACTGCTGAAAGTGAGGAGAGCTCTACACTAGCAGGATGGATTACTGTGCCTCAAGAAGCGTTTTCTATTGTGCGGGAGCAGACGTACAAACTCCCACTTACTATTACTGTTCCGAATGATGCCGCCCCAGGCGGACATTATGCAGCTATCCTGATAGGAAACAGATCTCCAGAGGGGAGAGGGGTGGAAGGCAACACGGTGAATGTTACCAGTTCCATAGCCTCACTCATCTTTCTTTCCGTTTCCGGTGATGTGATTGAGAAAGGACAGATACGAGATTTTGCTACGGAAGAAATGGTGTATGACACTGCAACAGCAAAACTCTCACTACGGTTTGAGAACAAAGGAAATGTACACCTCATACCGCAGGGAAATATTGTTATCTACAACATGTTTGGAAAGGTGCGAGGAACGATTCCTATTAACCAGCAAAAGGATTATGGAAACGTGCTTCCAAACAGCGTGCGCAAATTTAGCTTTACATGGGAGTCAGATACGGGCTTGTGGGATATAGGGAGATATAAAGCAGAAGCAACGATAGGGTATGGTAAGGACGCCAAGCAGTCAGCACTTGCGACGACATACTTCTATGTACTGCCAGTAGTGCCGTTATTACAGATTGTTGGAGGTTTACTCGCACTCGTGTTCTTTGTGGGATGGGTACTACGACTCTACATTCGTCGTGCACTCGCTCTCGAAACCGCACATTTGCAGATGCAGGGTGACTTTCAGACAGCGCATGTACCACAGAGTAAGTATGTAGCTACTGAAGTTCCTCGTATTAAACTAGGCACACTGGTACAGCCTATTAAAGCAGGGTTGATAGATTTGAGACGTGTAGGTACCCCTGCGCGTGAAGTGATAGAGCCTGATGTGCAGGCTGTGTACATGTCACATCACCAGCAACATACAGAGGTACTCACCTTCGGTACATTTCTTTACAAGTACTGGTTGTTTTTTGTTTCTGTTGTGGTTGTGGCGTTTGGTGGCTTTGTGCTGAGCTTTTTCTTTGAGGATGTGATGACTGTTACGCGTGACTACAGTGTGACGGAGGTTCGTCCTGATGGAAGCACTATAGAACTACAAGAAGAGTAGTGTATTGGGGAAATAAAAGATTCAAATAACTGCTCGGAAAGTATTGCTTATACAAGCAACAACTAACCAGTAGGATTGTCATCGCGAGTCGCAACAAAGCGATCCATATATGGTTTGCTTCGTTTCGACTCGCAAAGACGAAAAAATTTCAATGGTTAATTTGTGGATGGTTTTATATTTCTCTTCCTTCAATTCGTTGTAGAGAAGAGTGCAGCGCTGTTTTCAAATTTCAAATTTCAAATTGTAAATTTAAAATTTACGTCGTGTTATCCACAGTATTATTACATTTAAAAGCTATATACCATGTATAATCATTATTGAATGTAGTTGGCGGATTGTATTCGCTCACCATTTCACCATTGCTGTTATATGTACATCCGTACGTATAGGTTTTTTAGCTATACATTAGTCAGCCCTTTTTATTAATTATTATTAACAATCACGCATGAAAAATATAGCATTCGCATTTCCAATGCACTATAGAACTATCGCTCTAGCGACTATTGTCGCATTGCTTGCATGGAGTTTAGGCTTGCCTGCCATGATTCATAACGCAAACGCAGACAACGTTGTTGAGTTTAGCGACACATTATCAGATTCAGATATAGGTTTAGATGCCACGCACACATTACAGTTTGAGTTAGTAAATGCCATAGCTGCATCGGAAACACTACGTGTTACTTTTGATCCAGATGGTCAAGAGTTTGACCTGACAGGTCTTGCTCTTGGTGATATCAATATTTCAGCTGTTTCAGGCGGTACTATCACCGAAGTCGCTGCTGTTGGAAACTGTACTGGAGCCGCGAGTGAGATGTACGCGAGTGATGTAGATGACACTGCTGATTTTATTGAACTTACCGTATGTCCAACTGACAGCATTACTGCCGGCACCGTTGTACAAATTGTTGCGGGAGTTACAAACTTCATTGCGAACCCTGCAACAGCCGATTCATACGTGATACGTCTTGGAGGAACGATGACTGATTCAGGAGATACTCGTATTGCAGTTATTGATGATGTTACTGTTACCGCTTCGGTATCTCTATAAAGGGAGTTGCAGGAGGTGTTAGTGTCAACGATGACGTCACTACCACCTTTGCTTCTTCTACAGCAACTACAGTTCCTTTCGGTATCATTGCTCCTGATACAGCGAAACTTATGGCACAGCAACTTCGAGTTGACACAAACGCACTTAACGGCTTCAGCGTTACCGTGTTTGCAGACCAAACGCTTACATCAGGAAACGGCGCGACGATTAATCCGTTTGTTAACGGACCAGATGCAGGAGGTATTGCCTCAAGTACCTTATGGGATGGTCCTACACCAGTGCTTGGTTCGATTGATACCTATGGTCACTGGGGACTTACCTCTGACGACAACGTAGTGAGTTCAAGTACCGTACCGAGTCTGTGGGGAAATGCACAGGCGGCGTATGTTGGTAACTTCATAAACAATCCTGTAGAAGTGTTTTATCACCCTCTACCTGCATTACAGTCTGGTGGTATGGGAGTTGGTACAACGACCGTAGCTTACAAAGTTGAGATTAGCAATCTACAGGAAGCTGCAAAAGATTACACTGCTACACTTACCTACATTGCTACGCCAGTATTCTAGAAGTAGCGAGGTATACTTTACGCTAATGCTATACTATAAACCTCCGCACATTTTTTGTACGGAGGTTTATAGATTGAAAAATCATTTAATTTTCTTATGGTAAAACACAGTACACTTAAAAGTATAAAATTGCTGGGTAGTGGTATGTTTTTAATAGGGCTCCTAACTCTCCAGAGTACATGTGCACATGCGCAGGGCGGTCTTGCAGTTAAGGTCCAGCCGAGCCAGATAGACGAAGTGGTGGATGCAGGGCAGGTGCTTGAGGGTGTGCTTACCGTCTCAAACGAAGAGGGGGGAAAACAAACATACTATATCGGTACGCGAAACATTACAGGGATGAGTGAGACAGGTACGCCCTCGTTTGCAGATGAAGTGAATAACAATGATCCTTTGGAAGCAGCTGCATGGCTGAAGCCCTCTCTTGAATCTGTTACCATGGAGGTAGGTGAATCTGTCGCAGTGCCGTATCGCATAGAAGTACCTACAGATGCATCTCCGGGGAGTTACTTTGCCGCTTTCTTCGTAACGCGAGAAGCTGACAAGGTTACCGAGACAGGAGCTGGAGTGGGCTTCCACGTAGCGTCACTCGTGAACCTGAGAGTGCGAGGTGAGATAAACGACGACATGCTCTTCCGTGAATTTTTTACCGAAAAGGCTATCGTTACGACGCCGTCGGTAATATTTAAAACCAAAATAGAGAACACTGGTACGATACATCAACGACCCCTTGGTATTATCAATATCTTTGATATGTTTGGTAATGAAGTAGGGCAGGTGAAGTTTAATGAGACAGGGGGGGCTATACTTCCTCGATTCGACCGAGTGTTTGATACCACATGGGAATTTGACGGCTTTGCACTCGGAAGATATACGGCGGAAGCAAGTGTGCTCTTCGGTGATACACAAAAAAGAACTATCACAAAAGAGGTAAGTTTCTGGGTATTACCATTGAAGGAAATTGGAATAGCATTCGGTGCACTTGCAATAGTACTCCTCACCTTTATCGTGGGTGTACGTAGGTATGTACGAAGTATGCTCAAGAAAGCAGGGCAAACACCACAAAGTACGCACAAGTCACAGAATGTATCCTTTGCAAAAAGATTGGTACGAACTACAACGTGGATACTTGTCATACTCGCTTTACTGTTTATAGGAATGGTTGCCTTTTTTGCCTAAGAGTTCTACAGTGGAGGTATGTTTTGGTTATACTCAAAGAGAGAAATCAAACTTCTCCTTAATACGACTCTTGTATTGTTTTCAGCCTTTGCACTACTTCTCGGGCAGAGTTGGAGTATTGCACTTCAACAAGATTCTGATTTGACCGCAAACACTGTCGGTGTGTATGCTGGCGTAGAGGAGAATGGTGTGAATACTCTTGTAGCACAGTTAGATGAAAGAGAGAAGATGCTTGATGCTCGTGAGCTTGCTCTTACCACATCACAAGGTTCAGGCGATAGAAAAGTGCTACTTCTTATCACGCTCATGGGTAGTGGTCTCTTGGGACTTATCTTAATGAACTTTTATCTTGATTCAAAGAGACGAAAATCACTAGTGAGTTAAATGTTGAAAGTTTAAAGTTGAAAGTTCACAATCCCGCATGTGCGGGATTGTGTTCGCCGAAGGCGAGGTGCATTTAACTTTTAACTTTAAACATTTAACTTTCAACTTTTCTATCCACTGCATCAGGAAAGGGATAGGCCATTTCGATGATAGAATACTGATATAGGGTGCATTTCCATCCTATACATCATGCTTAGAAATCTGGCAAAGACCATAGCGGTCGTTGTGGGTTCAACGCTTCTCGCCACACTTGCTGTGAATGCTTTTGACTTTCGCGACCAGTACCACACGTTACTTGGTGGTTTGCTGTTTTCTACGCGACCATTTCAGGGTTCATGTCCTGACAATATGGTGTACATCTCAAAAACACTTAATCCTTTCTGTATTGATGTGTACGAGGTGTCTGCACATGAGGCGTGCTTCTATCAAGATCCCAAAAATATCGATGAATCAATGTTTAACCTTTCAAACACTACGTGTATACCTGTTGCTAGAAAAGAGCGTATACCATGGAGACATGTAACGCGAGAGCTTGCAGAGCGCGCGTGCGCACAAGCGGGTAAACGACTACCGACACCTAACGAATGGTTTGTTGCAGCGTTTGGCACACCCGATGAGGCGAGTGGCTGGAACGAAGAAGATTGCAATGTTGCACACAACAGGGCAGAGGGAGTTTCTGAAACAGGCAGTGGAACGCGATGCATTTCATCTGCGGGTGCATACGATATGATAGGAAACGTGTGGGAGTGGGTAGAAGGTACGGTTGCTCTCGGTATGTATCAAAACTCCATTCTTCCCGAATCAGGGTTTGTCTGGCATATACGACTGGGACAGAAAAAAGTGCAAATTATTTTAATGATAGATTTTGGACAGACTCAAACATTGAGGCGGGAATTATGCGTGGAGGCTATTTCAATAACTATGATGATGCAGGGTTATATGCTACCTATGCGGCAAGTCCCGAAACCTTTAATGGTGATGCATTGGGATTCAGATGTGTTGTGTCAGTTGAGAGCAAATAAGTAGATACATGGAACATTTTAAAATCACACCACAATTTCACAAAAGTATTTTTGGATTGGTTGTTGTATGTGTACTACTTACTTTTGTTTCTAGGGTGTATGCGACGAGCTACCTCACGCGCATTAGCGACTTGCTCTCGACCAGCGCCCCAAGTGCGTACACGAATCAAAAGATTACATTTACTCTGACGCAAGCAGTTCCTGCCAATGGCGCCATAGAAATAGTTTTTGATGAGGGTGGAATTATATTGCCGGCAACGCTGAACTTTTCCGACGTCGATATAGCTTTCTCCGCAGTTCCAGGGGGACCGTACACCGAGAGACCACTATCCTCCATACAAACAGCTGGTACTGATGATGTGACGGTCACGAGTGGAAGTGCAGGGAAGATACGTTTTGATCTAAATACCTCCCTTGGCATACCTGCTAATAACGAAGTAGTGGTAGAAATAGGCACGAATGCTCAGTATGGTGCTACTGGAGATGTGCAAGCACAGTTAAGTGCTGCGACTAGCTCATACCCCGTGACAGTGTACACATACAATACCAGTGATGTCGAGCTGGACTATGGGCGCACTATGATAGCTATAGTTGATCAGGTGACAGCCGGACCAGTCGATACGACTGACCAAATACCCCCAGTTATTTTGTCGGCGGTGCCTACCGGACTGTTACAGGTTGGTACCCGAGCAGTAGAAATGTTTGTAACTACCGATGAAGCTGCTTACTGTCGTTTTGCAACCTCAAGTATGGCGTATGACCTGATGCCATATTCCTTCACAGGCACTTCCTCAGGACTTGTTAAGTGGCATTTTGCACAAGTGAGCAATCTTGAAGACGACACGACGTACGACTACTTTCTCCGATGTGTGGACTTCCGAGAAAACGAAATGGATCCGGATTACGAACTCTCGTTTACTATAGGTCTCATGCCAGGAAGTGCGACGTCGACAGCCACGACGACGGGCACGGGCACGGGCACGGGAGTTTCTTCGACAACGGTGCAGGGTGGATCAGGGACAGGAGACGATGTCGGTACAGGAGGCGGTTCTACGGGGTCAGGGAGTGGTACAAGCCCTGCTGGCGGAGATGGTGGTGGAGGTAGTTCGAGCGGGGGTGGAGACGATGGTACAGGTACCAAGCTTCCTCAAGCTGATGTAAGTATAGAAGGATGGGCGTACCCTGGGGCTACCGTTTCGTTCCTCAGGGACGGTGTCACCATAACTACGAAGGGAGCAGGAGGAGGTGGAGAATTTAGTGACAAAACAGAAGGTCTTGATCGAGGATCGTACTCGTTTGGCATTTATGCAGTAGACAGCAAAGGTGTACGCAGTGCTACCTTCTCAACCACACTATGGCTACAAACAAACACCCTTAACTCTCTCAATAACATTATGTTGCCTCCAACGGTGTCTGTGGCTGAAGCTTCCATATCGCCTGGGACACCCCTCGTTGTAACGGGATACTCTGCACCACAAGCAGTGCTTACGACATGGCTACGTCCAAAGCTTGCTGAGGTTTCTACAGCAGATATTGTGAGTACAACTACCGCAGATGGAAGTGGAGCATGGACTATCACTATACCTACTCTGAAACTTCCTAAGGGGACCTATGAGTTTGTCGCACAAGGGAAAATGCCAAACGGCCTTGTGGAGAGCGATAAAAGTGCCAGAAAAACAATAGGGTTAGGTGTTACGGTTGCTGATGATGATTGTCTGAGTCGAGGAGATTTAAACTGTGACGATTCGGTAAACTTAATCGACTTTTCTATACTTCTTTTTAACTGGAACACTGCAAGTGTTGAAGCGGATGTAAACAAAGACGGAACGGTCTCGCTACCGGACTTTTCTATACTTCTATTCTACTGGACAGGCTAACCAGAACTTCTGTTTTTGGCGAATATCTTTGTTACCTGCGTCGTCAGTTTTCTCATCGTATAGATAATACGACTCGTAAACATGACTCCTTGGTGCCTCGATATTCACTCAAAAACAAAAGTTCTGTGCGATGTTTTTCTTTGCTATCTTCATCGACACTCGTAACTCGTTAACTCGATACTCGCTTTACTCGCAACTCGGTAACTCTTTTTCTTTATCCCCATTTTACCCTCAGCACTTTTTTATTTTTCATGCATAAGTGGTGGTATACTGTTCTTACGAATGCAGTTGCTACTCTAAGAGGGGTCGCCATCACATCGCATTAGTAGTTCATTAGTCATAGTTCATTTCTTATGGGTACTTTTATGGATAAACTAAAAGGGAAAGGTCTTGTTGACAAAGAAGGCCAGCTTGTAGATGCCTCAGCGTCAGCTAAAAGTTCACAGCCAGTACTTCCTGGTCACGCACTTCAGCTTCCTGTCGATGTGTTTCAATCTGATACAGAAATAGTCATCTATGCACAACTTGCAGGTATGGATATGCAGACCTTGGACGTTTCTATTGCAGGAGACAACGACGTGGTAAGTATTCAAGGTTCGGCCCTTCGTCCAGAACAGCTCATGCACGAATCACACGCCTCACAAAATGGTGATTTTACTCTCGAGGAATGCCATTGGGGGGATTTTTACAGACAAATAATTCTTCCGGATGAGATAGATCCTGAACGAGCAGAGGCAAAAACAAAAGATGGCGTATTGGCACTACGTTTGCCACTCATTGGTAAGCAAGGGAAAGGACTTCGTTTGAATGTAGTACGTGCAGACGATCACGGAGCGCAGGGTCTACAATAAGATTCCTCGCTCGCAAACATTGAGCATGAGCGAGGCTTTTTTCACATTACCAAATTTTAGACAGAAACTCTTCTTTCTGTTTTTTATGTGTTCGCTTGTCGGCCTCACTGTGCCACAGGTTTCTCTGGCTGCAAGCTACCTACTCTCACCAGCAGACGGCAGTTTCGAGGTTGGTAAAACTTTTGCTGTAAAGGTCATGGTCAATGCGGGTACTGATGCGGTCAACACGGGTGAAGCGACTATTACCTACGACACGAGCAAGCTTACCGCTGTATCAGTATCAAAAGAGGGTTCACCTTTTAATCTTTGGGTAGTTGAACCAAAAATAAGTGGTGGGACTATTACGTTTTCTGGAGGTGGTACAACGGCTATTTCTGGCTCAAAAGCAGTCGCAACCATTACCTTTAAGGCAAAAGCAGAAGGTTCTGCTAAAGTTGAATTTACAAAATCCACCCTACTTGCGGGTGCAGGGCAGGACGTACTTTCGGGTTCTGCGGGAGCGACATTTACTGTCACCCCTGCTTCAGCCAAGCCACCTGATCCAGTTACTCCGCCCACCACCCCTACACAAGAAAGAAATACCAAAATCCCACCACCGGATGCTCCTGATATCTCAAGTCCTACGCATCCAGAACAGGGTGTGTGGTATAACAAATCAGATGCGAAATTCACGTGGGATATTCCCTATGGGGTTCTTGGAGTTCGGTTTGCGTTTGGAGATGTTCCTGATGCGACGTCGACTGAGAAACATGAACCGCCCGTAGGTGAATGGAGTAAAACGGGGATAACGGACGGTACGTGGTACTTCACTGCGGAATACTTAAATCGAGGAGGGTGGGGAAGTTCAACTTCGTACAAACTGCAAATTGACACCACACCACCAGATGAGTTTGGGGTAACTGCAGTAGGTGGAGACTTAACGGCACAAATACGATTTGAAGCACAAGACTCGCTTTCGGGTGTAGAACTGTATCGTGTTGTGATAGACGGAGAAAGTCCACGCGATGTTCAGCCCAACGAGCTAGTCTCAGGCGGGTATACGATTACCAACTTGGATCCGGGAGACCATACGATAGGTGTTACAGCTGTCGACTTCGCTGGCAATGAACGCTCAGCCGAGGCCCCCGTTACTGTAACGGGAACCAAGGTTGAAGAGGTGGACCCAAATGCTATTAAGGAGAGTGGCTTCGGGGCTATATATTGGGTATCACTTCTCTTTATGGGTGCGCTTGCAATCGTTATTACGATGTTAATTCAAGAGCGACGTCGTTTTCATGAAGAAAAAGATCATATTAAAAGAGAAACAGCTGAGGTTGGAGACAGACTTATTAATATTTTTGGAGTCCTTAGAGATGAAATTGAGGAGAAGGTGCTTGAGCTATCGCACAAACCCAACATGACTGATACGGAGAGAACAATTCTCGAAGGACTTAAAGACGCATTGGATATTTCTGAAGAACTTATTGATAAGGAGGTGGAGGATGTTCGCAAGCTCCTCAAGTAGGTTTGGACCCACATAAACGGCGCACCACAAGAGTACTTCATTTTTCTAATTCGCAAAGCTCATAAGAAAAATTGGTCGCATTTCTTTGTTGCACTACACAAAATACTACTCATCGTACTGCTGTACGCCTCGCAGTATTTTGCCTGTGCGCCTCGAACTGCATCCGCTTATGTGGGTCCAAATGTTCGGCACAACAGGTATACACCGACGTCGACGCCAAGGTGTGTGGTAAGGTGATAAGACTATGGGTTATGAGAAAAAGTACCCTTGCTTTTTGCGATACTCTATTGCGAAACTTGCATACATGTGGATCTACGTAAACTGGACACACTATGGTATCAGTCATGAGTGCGGGTACTCTTATTGCACGGGGGGAGAGCTGATCGAAAAATACTTCTACTACAAACGATTGTACGAACGTGTAGAGGCTTTTCTACCCAGAGCCTAAAATGCGGGGTGAGTTTTGTTTAAAATTGTAAATGCTATCCACAGTATATGGCGTTATATATGACTTTTTTAGATATTTTAAGCCATTTTTGTGCAATAATGTATATGACCTAGATGTTCCCATGAGTTGGGGCTCTTTTGGTATTTTGATGCACGCTACCTTTCAAATATTCAAACGTTACAAGCTATCTCTCGCGGTTGCTTTGTTTGTGATTTTCACTATAACCGTAGCAGTGTTTGCTACAGATGAAGAGCGTACTATACATATTTTTCCTACCAATGTTGCAAGTGATGGTTGGATGAAAGAAGGTTTGGCGTTGGAACAAAATCTTGGTGCCCAAGCTATTTTTGATGATTTCAATCGCACAAATTCCACATTTGTAATTGTAACCCCTGAGGGAATACTCGATACTGGGTTACCAGAGACTGGAGATGTAGAAATAACAGAGGGTAATGCAGACGATACACAAGAAGACGGGACTGAAGAAACTGAAACAGTATCTGATGATGCTCCTCTAAATGAATCTGAAGAAGACCAGGTAGAGAATAGTGAAGAAGAAATACTACCCCTTCCGGACATTTCTGTGGGGAGGTATCTCCTTAATGTTTCAAGAGGTTTTGTTGGATACACGGCACGTGCACAAGACACAGGTGAGTCTACCACTGAGGTAGGTTCTCAAGATGAATCGGTAGAGGAACCTGTTTTGGAAGAATCAGTAGAAGTATCTGGAGAAGCTGAAGAGGGAACCGAACCAGTAGAGGGTGTAGAGGAAGTTGATTCAACTGAAAATGGTGAAGTTTCAGAAGGTGCAACTTCAGAAAATCAAAATACGGAGGGGAATACAGACGATATCATTCAAGCAGAGGAGGACGTGCGCGTGTGTCAGGTGTTGGGAATAGAGTGCCACACAATCCAATTTACCGGATTTGATATTGGAAGCGTACTTTCTGATTTTACGGTAAAAGGATACGAGCTTCGTATTTCACTTGCAGCACAAACTCTTGGAGAAAGTTTTACTCCTGACAAGCTTTTGGTTCGATACCAGTACCGTGGTGCATGGTATGTGGCTGGAGAAATATTGTTAGATAAAACTTTAAGCAACTATGACAACGGTGGTCACTTTGCATTTCAGCTTCCCAATGTGCAGTCATGGGATGCCCTTAATGATTTTCGCGTTGAACTTGAATACGTGCGACAGGGTGAAGTCCGTACTGAACTGTTTGTCGACAGTGTGTGGATAGACACAACCTATGAGGCTGAATCAGTTGACCAAACATTGCCTGAAGTAAGTAACATTCTGCACGAGCTTGCGGTGCTTGAAGATTCAGGGCGACCAGATGTGCTCATAGAAAATGAGAAAAGAATCGAGCTTACCGCTACGGAGTATGTGCCTGGGGACGAGTTGGTACTACGAAGTGATTTTGATGTGTACAACGGACTTACTACCGCACGTGCATACATTGCGGTAACCAACATGAGTAATCGAGAAGAGAATTTCCGCCTCATTACACGTACTGGACATCAGGCGCAGGTGATGCGCTTAGAGGAACGAATAAAAAACGTTCCCACTCCAAATGACACACCAGTGTATAGCGAGGTAGCATATTTTTGTGAAGCGGGGTGGGACCTGGAGCTCAGTCAAAATAGTGCAGACATAGAAAATTTTCAAGACAAAAATATTTCTGAAACAGAAGAAACTTTTGAGCCTGTGGAAGAAGTGATTTCAAGCACTGAACCAGAAGCGCTTGTTGAAGGTGAACATGGAGAAGAACCTGAGGGTGGAGATGAAATGTTGGTAGAAGAAGAAACCGGTACCCTTGAGACAGAAGTACTCACCCCTGATCCAAATGAAGAAACCGAAGTCGTAGAGGATACTTCAGAAGTTGAACTTACGAGTACGTACACCTGTAGAGCAACAGGACAAACAGAAACATGTAATTCATTTAATGCAGACAAGACCAATTGTATCGTAGGGAATGACAGAATAAACATAAGCGAAACAATGGTGTATGAAAATGGGTGGGAACCTATTCCATTACTTGAGGTCACTGACGGTGGAAGAAGTGCCACAAGTTTTTTTGACCGTCTGTTTGGCAATGACGAAGAAGAGAATACTCCTACACTTCTCACGAGCATTCAGGAAGCCGACAGAGATTTCAGGATTATGCCAAGGGAGACAAGGTACTTTGCAATTGATCTTGAGTTTGAAGTACAACGTGCTGGTGAATTTGTGGTAGAGGTTGAAGGTGATGAAGCTGATGCGACTAGAAGTATGTGGTGGCGCAGTGCTTTCGGCTACCGTATGCCCGTTACCTTCGAGG
This sequence comes from Parcubacteria group bacterium GW2011_GWD2_42_14, assembly GCA_000998045.1. GTDB lineage: Bacteria > Patescibacteriota > Minisyncoccia > Phycocordibacterales > UBA12088 > UBA12088. Next base: position 15,440 of record LCCS01000007.1, on the reverse strand, counting down.
CAGGTGAATCACTTGACGGTGATGTTCCAGGACTATATGAGGTACGTATAGACCGTACTCATTCTGAATTTTTTGAGCGGGCTGCTCTTGATGGTGCTGATGTGCGTTTTTATGACCCAGCGACGCGAAAAGAAGTTCCTTCACGGCCAGGAGACTACTCATATGTTGACCAGCTTGCTACCTATATGGTCGAGCTTGAGAGAGAAGCTTTCGCCACGAGAACCTTGTTTGCCTATTTTGGAAACGAGCAAGTGACTTCAGCTTCTCGACTACTCGCGCCACAACTGACACCGGAACCTATTGCCTATGCGGGTATTACAAAACCTTCCGACGGCGCCGTACTCTCTCTTGTAAGTGAGTATGAGAATGCACGTGTGCAGTCAAGAGACAACGAGCCTATCACTCTCGTACGAGGTGTATCACAAGCATTGCTTGTTGAGGGAGGTGAAGAAACACTCTCTTCACAAGGACCACTGCAGGTACGACTCTCCGGTGAAGAATTGACTGCAGGCGTTCGAGATTTGTTGCTTTCTTATCCACCTGACATGCATGTAGAGGAAGTACGATATCCAGAAGGCGGAATCGAGTATCGTTTGGCTCGCTACAAAGAGGTTGTTGTCCCAACTACTCTTGGTGCTGTCGAGGAGCTGCCTCTGCCTGCAGTGGGTGTGTTTGAATCACTTCTTTCAAAAAATCTGTTTGACCACATCAACTACCTACGAAATCTTCAGGTACCGCAATTGCATGATTTTCGGGAGGCACTTAAAGATTTTGCTATAGGGGAGGACATCACATTTTCACTTAAGTACCGCCCCCAGAAAGGGAAATTTTCACGTTTTTGGAGTGGTCTTTTTAGAGACAGGTTGGCGCAAGTAACTGAGGTGCACCTTATGCGCGATGGAGCTCTTGTTGAAGACGCACATTTTGAAATCGTGTATGGCGTTGAGGGTGAATGGACGATTCACATACTTGAAATGCCTCGTGAGTTGGTACCAGGAAAGTACACGCTCGCCCTTACGGTAGACGAAACAGGAACTGCATACTCGGATAGTTTTGATTTTTATTGGGGAGTTTTAGTTATAAATACACCACAGTCTGTCTATAAGATGGATGATTTGACCAAATTCCACATGGCTGCTCTTGACGATAAAGGAGACACAATTTGTGATGCCGAGTTACGACTCACCCTTACCACCCCCGAAGGGGATGCCGAAGAGATACGGGTGGAACCTCAGCCGACCTGTGGAGCAAACAATGTAACAGATGATCCTGACTATCTTGCATGGTATCGACCACACGAAGTGGGAAAATATGGTATTACCCTTACTCACGTAAACCTAGACGGTGAGGTAGTACATCAGATAACTGACTCCTTTGAAGTCGCTGAGTCACAATCGTATATCATAGAACGACATGGTGCGACTCGTATTTGGCCCAAAGCTTCATATGTGATGGAGCTTGCGGTAACAGCGACCGCAGACTTTGTCGGTGAGGTTGTCGAAGCGATTCCGATAGACTTTGAACTTATTGACACGGGGGATGCTGAAACGACCATGTGGGGACGAGCAAAGAGACTCGTGTGGAATGTTGAATTGCAAGCTGGAGAAACACAGGTGTTTCGCTATGAGTACGATGCACCCGATGTCTCTCCGTATGTCTACCTCCTCGGACCTGCAGAAATACGTATCGGAGGACAAACCGCATTTATTGAGAGTCGTACGTGGAAGCTAGCAAGTGATGCCCTTGGACAATACGTTGAGCAGTTTATCTCAATCACACCGAGCACAACTGGAGCGTGGACTACAATTGATCTCTCAGGTGCCCCCTACAATATTCCTGCAAACGCTGTCATTGAAATGGCACTCATCAACACCGACTATGGAAATGAACTGTATGCTGGAGTACGTCATGCCTCTTCCACGCTTGATAGACGCTTCCTGCTCCATGAGGCGGAGACGACAGGTACTGGTGTGGAAGGTATGTCAGAGGTAACGGTACATGTCACCGCTTCAGCAAGCTCATCAATACAGTACTACGCAGATAGTGCAACACTCGTCACGTTTCGTATCCTTGGGTACTGGACCGATGGTGTATATGTTGAGCGTTTTGATACCACTGATCCAAGTACGACTGATGATGCTTGGGTCAACTGGGATCTCAACACGTATGGTCTTACCCAAGGAGATGTGGCAGAAATTGTGATGGTAAACAATCAAGCTAATACCGACTTTCTCGCAGGAGTACGTACCGATGGTTCAGCATTAAACAGATACATACGTTTGCATGAGCCAGAGACTGGTGGAGATACGTATGCCACGATGTTTGTTCAAGCGACGACGTCGACTGCACGGGTGGAAACATACAGTGACGATGATGGCCCTGGAATAGGTACCGATGTAGACTTTATTTTGTCCGGATACTGGGACACGATGCCGACAGGTTTGACCTATAAAGAAAGTTGGAGTGATCTCGGAGGTCCTACAGCAAACACAACATGGACAGATCGTCGACTCGACAATCTCACTGTTCCCCCTACAGGGATTGCTGAAGTAGTGTTTGCAAACAATGCTGATGCAAACGGTGCGATAGAACTTGGCGTTCGCACAAACGGTTCTTCTTTGGGACGAGTACTTGATCTCCATGAAGCTGAGGGAGGTTCTACGGGAGTGACACCATCAAGGATGATGGTTACCGCGGGAAGTGATGCAAGCTCAACCATAGAGTACTACACCGAGAGTACTGCCGCAGACAACTTCTATCTTGCGGGATATTGGTCTGCAAGTAATTACCCGGCAGACGAGCCAATTCTCTACAATGTTCCCTTTGATAACGAAAAAACAGGTAGCAGTACGCCATACTTTGAATTTAGCGCACTGGATCCAGACGGAGCAACCGATATCATCTATGAAATTCAATGGGATGATGATGCAGATGTCGCAACCTCTCCACTTGGGGACCGTACTTCCGACAATGAAGCTGGGTGTTCGCCAAACTGTTTTACCAATACTGTAAGTGGAGGGGATACCTCACCCTTTACAGAAGGTAATCGTATTCGCTTTACTATGCAAAGTGCGCTTACGACAGGTACCACCTACTATTGGCGCGTGCGAGCAAAGGACATTGGATCCGGTATTTATGGAGAGTGGAGTGATATTTTGAGCTTTACCTATGTAGAAAACACCAGTCCAAAAGCGTGGATACAAACAGAAGATACACAGTTTGACCAGGGAACACTTTCAGGCACAGAAACCTATGGTGCCAACAAAGTACGTCTTGCAACAACACCGCCTGTAGGAGCTATGGTGGCATATGGTTCAAACACTAACACCTCACCACACTATCGCATATGGAATGGTACCGCATGGTCCGCATCATCTTCAGCACTTAGTGTCGGCGGGCAAATAAGCTGGACAACGCTTCGTGCAGCAACAACTCGTAATGAGTACATTTTGGCAACACAAGATACGGGGGGTGACGTGAATGTACAAATTTATAATGGAACAACGGGTACATGGGGAAACTTATGGGAGGTAACCCCGACAGTTGGAAGTCCAGCGTATAAGGCTTTTGATGTACAGTATCAAACGCAATCAGGAAATGCTGTGGTTGCCTACTGTGATGGGAATCAAGACCCAAGCTACGCGGTATGGAATGGAACAGCATGGTCTGCGACGTCGACTATTGACCTCACGTTTACGCAAAATTGCGAGTGGCTCGCTATGGCAGCAGACCCATCCTCCGATGAGCTCATTATGGTAGCGCGAGCCAATGTCGCCCAAGCTAATCCTGACTATGAAGCGCAGGTGTATGACCCGGTTGCGGGAAGTTGGGGTAGCTCGTATACCGGAGGAGCAGGAGACGAAGCCGCGCGCGAGGGTATTGCTATAGGATATGAAGAGAGTGGCACCAATGCAGTTATTGTTATTTCAAATGGTCAGAATGGTAACTTTGCTTACAACTCATGGGATGGTTCATCGTGGGGTACTGGTGGCACGGTAGGTTTGGGTGATGACTTTGAATGGGGGCAGGTAGCTTCAGACAACGGAACTGATGATATGGCACTCTGTTATATAGATGAAGATGACGATATGGGGACGGTCTTTTGGAATGGAACCACGAATACGTGGGGGGCCTATCGTGAGCATGATACTGAAGGGGATGTCGGTGTAGCCGACGCCGATGCACATGGTAGACCAATATCATGTCAGTATGAGACAACTGCAGGAAGGGATGGGTACCATCTGGTGGCATATTCAAATACAGTCAATGCTGAGTACAACTACTTTACAGGAAGTGTATGGCAGTACTTAGTAAATAGTGGCGCATCTATCAGTTCTGTCGAAGATTCATGGACCGTGAATACCACACGTACCGGAGATGGAAAGATACTTGCTGTTTTTCACGACAACACAAACACGCGCTATGATTTTAGCGCTTGGGATGGAAGCAGTTGGACGACAAAGACAACCATAGATGACTATCCTTCACGAACCGCTGAGCCATGGTATGAACCTATTTCTATCGCCGCACAGCAATACCAAGCTTCGGTAGGAAGTATCGTTTCAACTATTGTTGATTTCGACCTCGTTATTGGTCAACCATCGTGGGGAGAGGTGATTTGGAATACGACTGAACCTGTAGGAACCAATGCAACGCTCCAAGTCTACTACGCAACAACCACAGCAGCTTGTAATGTGCTCGTACCTGATGCTGTCCTTTCGGGTAACTCCACAGGATTTGATGCAACTGCTAGCCCGCTCAATCTTTCAGGCCTTTCTACATCGACGTATAACATGCTTTGTATTAAAACAAATCTTACGTCAACAGTTGCACAAACTCCAACCCTTGACGACTGGTCTCTCTCGTGGGAGCGACAGCCGTATTTAAGTGAGAATAAATATCGTTGGTATACGAATGTTGACTCACTGAGCCCGAGTGATGTGTGGCCAGTAGGAAGTGATGCAGTTGATGAAAGTACGCCGATTCCGGCAACGTTTGCTCCGAGTTTTGGTTCAGTGCTTCGATTACGTCTTTCTATCCTCGACACGAATGTGAGCTTGAGCGCATCTTCAATAGAGGTAAAGTTGCAATGGGCGGAAGGGGTTACCTGTAGCAGTGACATGGTTTGGACTGATGTTGGTGATATTGGTTCAAGTGAGCCATGGCGCGGGTACCATAATAATGGAGTGTCAGATGGCACAACCTTGAGCTCAACCTTGTTATCGACGTCGGACACAGTAGAATCATACGAAGAAAGTAATCCTGCAGTATCAAATCCAAACGGCATTACAACAGGAAATGAGGGTGAGTGGGATTTTGTACTTGAGCACAATGCAACCTCTAGTACGAACTACTGTTTCCGTGCCATCCATACAGACGGAACAGAATTAAGTGCATACAACACCTATCCGCAACTTATCACGAATGCGCCACCTACCAAACCGCTTCACGAAGCACCTTTTGATAACCAGGCACTTGCATCGACGACCCCGTGGTTTGAGTTTGTGGCTGAAGACGTAAAACTAGATGATTTGCATTACCAAATACAGGTTGATGATGATATCACGTTTGGTTCTACTATTATTGACATGAATTCTTCGGATGATTTTACAGCGTTTACAAACTTAACAACTCCTTCCGACAAAAGTCCGTTTAATGCCGGTGAAAATGTGCGTCTTGTTCCAACCACAGCTCTATCGAATGGTACGACATACTGGTGGAGAGTTCGTGCACGGGACCCAAGCGGAAGTGGTGAGTGGGGTGAGTGGTCAGATTCTACCAGTCTTACTATCTCATCAGTAACTGAAACGACATGGTTCCAAACAACTCTCAATCAATTTGATACCGACACCCATGAACAAACTGAAGCGACTTCGACTGATTCTATTGTTCTCACACCACCGAATACGACAGGTACGACAACAAGTTCGGCAATTGATTACGAATGGGGTACACAAGGCAATGCATGGGGGTCACTCTCGTGGAGTGATACTGAGACTGCAAGTGATCTCAAATACAAACTAGAGTACAACAACGCAGGAACGTGGGAGCTAATTCCGGACGGGGCTCTGGCAGGTAACAGTGCAGGCTTTGATAACTCATCAGTTTCACTTCTTGGTCTTGATCCTACGGTCTACAATGAATTGCGTATTGTTGCCGTGTTTACAAACGCTGGTGCAAGTCCTTCACTCCAAAGTTGGACACTTTCTTGGGGTTATGCAGTGGAACAACCCACTCTACTAACTCTGTTTGATAACGAAAAAGTTGGTACCACAACGCCTTCATTTACATTTTATTCAACTGATCCTGAAACAAATGATTTGGTATATGAAATAAGTTGGTCAACTGACGCGACCTTCCTCACTGGTTCGACGACACGTTCGTCGGACACCCATGCAGGATTTACGAATACCTCCTCGACTACCGATACAACGCCGTTCTTTGATGGTGACACTATTCGTTTTGTTATACAGAGTGGGGATGCGGTAACGAACGGTTCAACATACTGGTGGCGTGTGCGTGCACGTGACCCAGGTGGTGCTGATGTTTGGAGCGTGTGGTCACCACAGCGAAGTTTTACTGTTGATACAGCTGTCACCAGTTCCACTTGGCATCAAACAACTGATGAGCAGCTTGATACGGACACCTTAAATAGTACTGAGGCAAGTGGTGTTGATACCGCTCGTATTACGAGCGTAGTTCGAGATGTGCTCCTTGTTTATGCAGAAGGCGTACTGCAGACACCGCGATACCGTATGTGGAATGGAACAAGTTGGGGTACTGAAAAAAGTGCGAGCAATATCGGAGAACGTATGTACTGGGCTCGAACTGCACCTGCTTCTACTCGTGACGAGTATGTGCTCGTAACAGGTGGTGTGAGTGGTGCGGTGAAGGCACAGGTCTACACTGCAGTTACACAGACATGGAGTGCTCCCGTAAGTTTAGCTACCCTTGCAAGTGCGGTGCGACGTGGATTTGATGTTGCTTATGAGACGGACTCGGGTGATGCTTTGGCGGTGTCCTGTTGGGGAAGTGAGGCAACATATAGTGTGTGGAACGGTGTGAGCTGGTCTGCGACAACGACCATCAATCTCGCTTCCACACAAAACTGTGAATGGATTGAACTTGCAAGTGACCCAGAGTCTGACGAGATTATTATGACTGCACGAGCAAACCCTGCTGAAGCCACGTACGACTTTGAAGCCCAAGTCTGGAACGGAAGCGGTTGGGGTAATAGTACAAGGCAGGGAGCCATGGAAGCAGCAGATGTTGAAAACATTGGCATGGATATTGCATATGAAGGGTCAGGGGGTGACGCGGTTTTTGTCACTTCTAACAATACAAATGCGAACTTCCACTCACGTACATGGAATGGTTCAAGTTGGAGCGCAACCTCATCAGTCGCGTTAGCAGACGATCTTGAAACCCCGAAAATTGTTCAAGATGTTGGCTCTGACAATCTTGCGATGTGTTATGTGGCGAACAACAATGGTCTTTATTTTACGAGATGGACTGGTAGTGCGTGGGGAGCGGTGACGCAGATAAGTATTGATAGTAATAGCAAAGACGGAGGTCATTCGTTTGACTGTACGTATGAGACGACATCAGGTCGTGATGGATACTTGCTATTCCCGTATACAGATACCATTACAGGATTTTACCGGTATTGGGATACTGCTACATTGCAACCTGAGACAGCGCTTTCTACTTTTACCGACTCATGGGCAGTACAAACAGTACGGGCGGGAGATGGTGTGGTCCTCGTAGCATCTTGGGATGATGCGAATACCAATATTGATGTGTCGCACTGGAATGGAAGTGTTTGGGCGACCCGTCAAACGCTTGAAACAAACGTGTCAGCACTTGCAACCGCAAACGTGCCGATGCACATGAGTGCACGTAAGTACCCTTCGGTAACCTCAGGTTCAGTCATTTCCAGCCCAATTAATTTTTATGATGGAGAAGGTCCACGTTGGGATCTATTATCGTGGAATGATACAACACCTGGAACTTCAGATATCCTCTATCAAATAGAGTACTCAACGGACAGTGGTGACTCGTGGACTCTTGTACCAGATGGAGTGCTCGCAGGTAATTCTGCAGGGTTTACGACGGGACCTGTGGCTATGGAAAATATGCCATATACAACGTACAACCTTATTCGAGTGAACGCTTCATTTGCGTGCAGTGCAGGAGATTGTCCAACACTCTCTGATTGGACAGTAACGTGGTCTGAGGGAGTGACGGTATCTGGTACTGCGAAACAGTATGACCAGACAACAAACGTAACATCAGGAACTGTTGCAGTCGCTGTTAATGGAGTATTGCAGAGCGGTAAGACAGGGACAATTGGCGGAGGTGGTACGTGGTCAATAGCAAACGTTACTGCTTTCCCTGGAGACACAATTATGGTCTTCATTGATGGAGCAAGTGATGCGAGTGAAGCTGCTGCAGTTACTGCGTATGATGGAGTCGGCAATGTGACGAATATTCCTTTATACGAACGACATCTTACCCTTGGTTCAGATGATGCAACTACTACCACAAATGCACTCATTGGGCTATACGATTACTCAGTATCAGGTGATGAGGACGTGTTCTTTGATGTAGATATAGGTAATGATTTGTACGTCTGTGCATCAGCGTCTGGAACGTGCGGTGATGTAGAGCTTATAGTTCGCAGTAATTTTGCTTACCGACCAGACAGTTCAAACTCCGGAACACTCTATGCACATGATGTAGAGATAAACGGTACCATTACTCCTGACAACAACACACTCTATGTGTCCGGATCATGGGACAACAACGGCACCTTTACGGCTGGGGGTTCAACCGTCATATTTACGGCTACGTCGACCAATGAGTTGGTAGATGCAACAGGAGCATCAGCAAGTTCGTTCAACACGGTTACGTTTGGACAAACGTCTGGTACTGCACTCTTTACGCTCGGCGGTATCTTTGACGTTGAAGCATCAGTAAGTGTGGCGTACGGCACGCTCTATGCGTCCAGTGCAAGTCTCTATATCGGGGGTAATCTTTCGCTTTCGAATGGCACGACTTTCTTGAAAGGTATAGGCACCACAACTTTCGACGGATCAGTTGTAGGAGTTATCACTGACTCGACGGTATCAAAACAAGACCTTGGTAAGGTTCATATAAATGGTTCTTCAAAAATAGTACGATTAGGTGCACCAGCAAAGCTTACCTATCTTACTATTGAGATAGGAAATACTTTCGATGTTTCAGCAACAAACTACGCACTTGAAGTTGTTGGTGACTTTGTAAATCGTGGAAACTTTTCTTCTCGTTCTGGTACGGTAACTTTTTCTGCGACGACGACTGGTCATGTGATCGATTCTGGAACATCTGCTTGGTACAACATTACCGCGAACGGTGTGGGTGGTAATTGGGCTTTTGTACCAAGCCAGGTAACTATTGGTGGAAATCTAACCGTTGCGACGGGAACACTTACCTTAACGGTTGGCACCACAACGGTTTCAGGAAATATTACAAATTCTGGCGGTGTATTTGTGCATAATAATGGAACGGTTGAGCTTATAGGAAGTGGTGCGAAAACGCTGTACCAAAATAATTCACCCTTCTTCAATGTCACTGTAAATGGTACAGGAAGTTGGTCATGGACCGATCAAAATGCGACGTCGTCTGGTTCAATGCGACTGCAAAATGGGACCTTGACCTATCCAGCAGAAACACTCACGATTGGGAAATCACTTGTTACGACAGGGGGTACAATTAACGCAAATGGTGGAACACTTCGCTTTACTTCACCAACTATTGAAACAATAAGCACCAACGGCTCAGCACTCTTTAATGTGATTGTAAGTGGTGAAGGTGGTTCGTTTGCATTTACCGATACCAACCTTACTGCAAGTGGAACAGTCCGCTTCTTAGCAGGTACCTCTACATTACCAACGGGGGTATTTACTGTGGGAGGAAGTTTTGAAACAACTGGGGGTACGTGGAACAGTAATGGTGGCACGGTACTCTTTAACTCCACAGCTACGGGCAGAACAGTTTCGACAGGTCAAAATACGTTTGCACACGTGACGTTCAATAGTGCGACAGGCGGTTGGACAATTCAAACAAACGCAACTTCTACGGGAAACTGGTCAATAACAAATGCAAGCTCATTTACTGTGGAGAGCGGTAACTCGGTAGCGGTTGGTGGTACATTCGGTAACAGTGTACCTTCGGCAACAACTTGGTCGGGGTCAATATTGCATCTCTATTCAGGTACTGCATACACCATAGGCAGTAAGACTCAATCCCCTGAATCATATGGTACGTTTATTGTCGGCAGTAACACCGATGTGCGTATGTGGCAGTCGAGCTCCACAGCGTATTCCGTGCATGGTACTGGTTCACTTTACTCACAAGATCACGCTGGAGTTGATGGCGATTTGTATATCTGGGGTGAGTATGTGCGTACGAGCGGTTCCGACTATTGGAATTATATAACCGATTTTGATGGTACTGATATTACCAGCACTCCACGACAAGTTGCGGTGCGGTTTGCGAGTGGTGCCAGTGTACAAATGACAGGGGCATCACTGCAGATGATAGGAAATTCAGTTGCGACTACTACACTTGCAAATCAAGGGTCTGGAAGTTATGCGCTTTCAGTTTCGAGTAGTACGGTTAATGCCCAGTACTATCGTATTACAAATACTGATATTAACGGTTTTCAAATTCTTGGAAGTTCAACAGTTCAGTCACTTAGTGATGGAGAGTATGTGTTAACGTACAACACCGGCTCTATGCTTACACTGTCCTCAACAACCATAAATGCAAATCCTGCCCTACAGCCAGAACGAAATAGTTTTAGTACTACAAGTGGTGTCACAAGTGGGTACAATGTTTACGCAAGCGGTACGCCTATATCGTACTGGTGGTTTAAAACAACAACTGGTAATTATGATGGTGAGTCGTATGACAACGATCCTACTGGTGATCCAGGAAATGTGCGTTGGGATGATTCAGGATTTACTATCGCTATTTCAGGTGTCGTTTACGCGGGTGAGGCAAGTGGAGGTCCTTCTAGTGCATGTGATGGAAGTAGTCCTCGGGTCAAACTTGTTGTAAGTGGAGTAACGCAGTACACCACAAGTTGTGATCCGGGAGATGGTTCATTTCTATTCCCCGCAGTAACCTTCTCAGGGGACGTGTCACTTATAGCTTACATTGACGGTGCTGGTGTGCGCGGAGCGACAGTATCTAGGACTCCACAGAGTTCAATAACTGATTTCGACATTTATCAAAGTTACGTCATTGTTCGACATGAGGACACTATTCCACTCACCATTGCTCAAATGCTCGCATATGATGGGGATGCAGATGGGGATATTCCGTTTGATGCGGAGAGTGGTATACTCACCGTTTCTCCGGAAACAGCGCTCTTCGTTATGGCTGGAAAAGAGTTTGCTCCTGGGGGAGATATTGCCCTACAGTCAGGTGGATCTGGGGCTCAGTATGATGGTACGCTTCGACTCGATGATAACAGCACGTTGCGCGCAGTCGCGTCAGAAAACTACTCTATTGGTGGTTCCTGGCTTGCCGATACCGGTTCGACGTTTGTGTCTGCATCGGGGACGGTTACCTTTACCGCGACAACATCTGGAAAAACTATTACAGCACTATCTGATTTCTATAACCTTACCATGAATGGTTCGGGGGGTGTGTGGACTGTAAGCTCGCCAAGTACTATAACAAATGATGTTCAGGTCAATGCAGGTACACTCGCGGGCGCTACAAATATTACTATTCAAGGTGGGGATTTTAGCGGAGATGGTACGGTTAACATGACAGGAGGTACGGTAACGCTAAGTGGTACGGGATTTTTTGGAGGGGCAAGTAACTGGACGTTCAACAACCTCACCCTTGGTGCGGGTGGCAATGGTGTTACCACAAAATCAGGAATAGGAAACACCACTCTTTCAGGTGTGCTTACTGTTGCGACAAATCATGAGCTTGAAGCGGGTTCAGCAAACTGGACACTCACCGGAAGTGGTGCAGTTTTTGCCGTAACAGGTCTCTTTTCAGCTGATACATCAACAACTACCTTTGCAGGTACAGCGGCGATGACTGTTCCAGCACTTTCATACCACAACTTGGTCCTTGCACCAAACAGTGGAGGTTCACCAAGCTACACACTCCTAAGTGGTAACCTTACTGCTTCAACGCTTTCGGTTGGAAATGGAACACATGCGGTAACAATAAATGCAAACACGCAAGACCCGCTTATTACTGTTTCCGGAAACGTGACGATACGTGCTAATGCGACATTCAGTGCGGCAAGTGCTAACGACTTGTTGCTGGGTGGTTCCTATGTCAATCAAGGAACCTTTACAAGCAACAGCGGGGGCGTGGTATTTAATTCTGTTGATAGTGGTGAGGTGGTTACTCCTGGTAACTCATCGTTCCACCACCTTACGTTTAATGATGTCGGGGGTGGTTGGACAATTTTGGGAAATGCGACAACTACTGGAAACTTTACCCTTACGAACGCATCTTCGTTCACGCAAACCTCAGGCACAACACTCGCAGTACAAGGTATCTTTACAAATAGTGTCGGTGGCGCCTCAACTGAGTGGTCTGGTACCACACTCTATCTCAACTCAGGCACGTCATATTCACTAAACACAAAAACGAATGGAGGGGACAGTTATGGCACGCTTCGTATTGGAGCAAACACAGATACGAAGATGTGGAACTCTCAAGCTACGACCGTCACGGTTGACGGAAGCGGTTCACTCTACTCTCAAGATCATGCTGAGGTAGATGGTGATTTGTATATATGGGGGGACTATGTTCGAGCAAGTGGTGATGACTACTGGAGTTACACAACTGACTTTGATGGTACGGATATTACAGGTAGTCCTCGAGAAGTTGCAGTTCGTTTGGCGGCAAATGCAACAACTACCCTTTCGGGTGGCTCACTCTCCATTGTTGGTGGAAGTGGTGCAACGACTACTATTGCAAATCAAGGTTCAGGTACCTACGCACTTCGCATAACAGGAGGTACGTTTAATGCAGAGTATTATCAAATGCGAAATTTGATTAGTTCTGGTCTCACATTCTCTGGAACACCAATCGTTAGCGAACTTTCAAATGGTGACTATCTCCTCGGCAGTAATGGTGGAAGTATGATTTCGGTCGCTTCAAGTGTGATTGACGCTAACCCTGTGAAGTTGTTTAGCAACATTGTTTTTGCAACATCAAGCGGTATTGGAAGTGGGTACAACGTTACCGCAACAGGAGTTTCTGTAAGTTCGTGGCGTTTCTTACCAGGGACAGGTAACTACTACGGTGAAGCATATGACAGTGACCCCGGGGGCAATCCAGGATACATCATTTTCTCTGATTCAGATGATGAAGTGACAATTTCTGGAAATGTATACAGCGATGAAGGTACTACTGTTTCAAGTGTTTGTAATGGAAGTAGTCAGGTAGTTGCACTCGTTATAGATGGCGGTACGCCGGTCACTACGTCGTGTCTAGCAGGCACCGGTCACTACGAATTTACAGGAGTTAGTGGATATGTTCCAGGAGATACTATCACTGTCTTCCTTGATGGAGTTAGTCCCAAAGCTGCGAACGTGACGAGGGATCTTATTACGAGTATTTCTGATATGCATCTCTATGAAAATCGGGTAATACTTCGACATGAGGAAACAAATCCAATGTCGATAGCATCACTCGCGGTCTATGACAGTGGTGATGATGCGGACATACCGTTTACAGCAACGACAGGTTCTCCAGACTCTCTATGGGTGTCAGCAAATATAAAACTTATCGTATGGAATGCTAAAACTTTTAAACCTAACGGGAACGTTACTCTTTTGTCAGGTGGCACGGGCACAACCTATGATGGAACTTTAGAACTGCAAACAAATGCATCGTATCTTGCATCTACAACAGCCTCCGAAACTATTTTAGTTGGGGGAAGTTGGCTTACGGGTACTGGTGCGACCTTTACCGCTGGTCTCTCAACAGTGACCTTCATTGCAACCACGTCTGGGAAAACCATAAGTCCTGACCGGTCTTCGTTCTATAATCTTACTTTTAATGGAATAGGGGGAGTGTGGACATTTGCAGATAGGGACGCAACAACGACTAATGATGTTCTTATTAGTGCTGGAAACGTTACTTTCGGCACGTCTACGCTTACGGTGGGCGGGTCATTTGTGAACAATGCTACAATGTCGACAGCTTCAACGACTATAACATTTAGTTCCGCACAGCCGGAAAACGTTACTTTTGGCGGATATTCCGTTGGTTCACTCAGATTTTCTGGTACCGGACTGCATACAATGACTGACACCAATGCGACGTCGACAGGATTAGTCTCTATTACTGCAGGCTCGGTCTCTCTTCCAACTGGAGTCTTTGCTGTTGCTGAAAGTTTTAGTGCAGAAGGTGGTACGTTTATCCATGCAGGTACGTTGCGACTGTATGGAACTCTTGCAACGCAAACACTACGACTGGGCACCTCACTCTTACGTAATCTCACCATCGCAGGTACTGGTTCGTGGGTGTTTGCAGACACAAATGCAACGACGACAGGTACGACAACGATACAGGCAGGCGGGCTTACCGCTCCTTCTGGAATGTTCTCTATAGGAGGCTCCTTTATAAACAACGCTTCATTTAATTCAAATGCGGGTCATGTATACTTCTTTGCCACAACGACAGGTCAACAGATTTTCGCAAGCAGTTCAGTGTTTGCAAACGTGACATTGAGTGGCGCTGGTGGAGGTTGGACGGTGACAGGAAGTGCCACAACAACTGGTGCTTGGCGTTTGCAACAAGGTGCTTCATTTACTATGGCATCAAGTACAAAACTTGAGGTACAAGGAATATTTGAAAATACTATTGGAGGAGTGGCTACCAACTGGACCGATAGCGTACTGTACTTAAATGCGTCAGGAACAAGTTATACCATAAATACAAAAACAGCAGGAGGTGATTCGTATGCGTTCTTCACGCTCGGAGCAAACACCGACGTTCGTATGTGGGACTCAGCCGGTTCTACAACTACGGTTCCTTCGACAAGCTCGTTGTACTCGATGGATAATAACGCGGCCTCTGGTGACCTCTACATATGGGGGGAGTATGTCCGTTCTTCAGGAAATGATTACTGGAGTTACGCTACTGATTTTGACGGGACGGCACTTGGAGGGTCTTCTCGCCAAGTGGATGTTCGTATCGCTTCTAGTTCCGTACTGTCGTTTTCAGGTGGTGGCCTTGAAATCATCGGAACAGCTCCTGCGACAACAACCATTGCGGTATTAGGTGTCACAGGTGCCTTTGCGTTTGCAAAGTCTGGTGGTTCTCTCAATGCACAGTACTATTCTTTCCGTAATCTTGATGCCTCTGGTATGGTGCTTAGTAATACAATTACCGTGACCTCACTCTCGTAT